>NZ_JBEZWL010000058.1:0-43829 GCF_040648015.1 Streptomyces sp. NPDC029216
CGTGCCGGAGTCGGCTCGGCCACCCTGCACCGCCACTTCCCCTCCCGGCAGGCACTCCTGGAGGCCGTCTTCAAGGAACGGGTCGAGGCCCTGTGTGCGAAGGCGGACGACCTCCTCGCCGAACCCGACCCGGGCCAGGCGCTGACCACCTGGCTCCACGCCGTCGGCGCGCACGCCGTGGCCAACCGAGGTCTGGGGTCTTCGCTGATGCGGGACGGAGACCCCGCGCTGGGTGAAACCTGCCACGACCTGATCACCGCTGCCGGAGACGCCCTCCTCGTGCGCGCCCAAGCGGCAGGAGCCGTGCGCGCCGGGATCACCATCGCCCCACTGCTCAAGCTCGTCGGCGCCATCGCGCTGGCCACCGAGCGGGAGACCGACGGCCCGGCCGAGGCCGACCTCCTGCTGTCGATCGCCATCGACGGCGTACGCGCGCACTGACCCCGGCTCTCACCCCCACCGACCGCGGCCCAGGCCGGCCCTTGGCGGCTAGGCACCGCGGCCCCGCTCGCCCTCGCGGCGGACACACGCATCGGTTACGCCAGGTGCTCGACGCACACCCGGGAACTCCAGTCGCAGGTCGATGCCCTCGCGGGGCACGGCATCGACTGCGACGAGGTGTTCTCCGAGAAGGTCAGCACCCGGGTCCGCGTGCGCCCCTGTTCGAGGCCGCGCTTACGCTCGCCTGGACTGATCAGGCTGGCTAGTCAGTCTCCGTGAGCTGACGGACGGACCTGGTCCTGGAGCGCTGCCGGAGCTGGTCGGCAAGGCCACCCGCGCTCGGCCGTCCGGCAGATCGCCGACAAGTCCGGCGTGCCGCGGTCGACGGTGTACGGGCGGCGTCGAACTGGCGGCGGACTAGACCTCGGCGTCCTCTTCTTCCTCTTCTTCCGCGGCGCCCCTGGTGTAGTCGTCCACCCACCGCCACTCATGTGTGCAGTTACCCGTGGCGTGGCCCCGGGGGTTGAGGCACTGCGAGCGCCAGTAGCCGCTCACGTCACCGGTGCGGGGCGGGCGGGACGGGGGACTGGAGAGGCTGGAGCTGTCGTCCTGTTCCGCAGCGGCTTGGTCGAGGATGCGGGCGACCTCGGCAAGGATCCCGCCGGACTCCTCGGCCTCGACCTCGGCCTCGACCTCGTCGTCGTTCGCGGCTGCGGTTGCGCGGGCGTGAGCGACGGCGAAGACGCCTCCGACCACGACAGCAGCCACGCTGCCGATCACCCCCACCTTGGCGGCAGGCCCGAGCCTGTTCCAGGCGTCAGTGACGCGCCGCCGCAGTGGCTTTCGCTCGACGTCGTCTTCCGGCGGTGGGCCGGACGGCGGTTCGGGCGATCGTGGCCCCTCGGTCATGTGTCCCCCCTCGGCGGCGAGTTGCTCCGGCCGTCCCTTCTGGCCGCCGGAAATTCCACCGGCACGCACCGGACTGTATCCGTCCCCCACCCGTGATCGACGACCTTCCGCGGAAGTCCAGCGCGGCAACGGATCACTGTGCTGACCTGAAGCCGGACGGCTCCGCCCGAGCGGGCCGAGAGACCGCCCGCGGGGCCAGCGACCAGAACGCCTGTCTCCGAGTCGAGGCCCACGGGCGGAATACGGGGGCGGAATACGGCCGGACGGCTCAGGCGGACGGTACCCAGCGCTCCGGCACCGTGTCGGCCTCCCGCACCGCCCACCGCCGTCGGGCGGCTGCCAGGCGGGCACCCTGCTCGGCGACCGGCAGCAGGTCGGTGGGAGTGAGGCCCGACTCCGGAGGCGTGGCACGCTGCCCCATCCGTTCCACCCGACGGGCCTCCTCCGCCGGGAAAACGTCGGCGGGCAGGAACCACGAGGCGGCGCCGGTGACGTCCACCTGGCGCAGCAAGCCCTCGGCGGCGAAGTGCAGCCGGTAGCCGAGGTACTGCAGGTCGGTGTCGAAGAGCAGGGTGCCGGTGACCCGACCACCGGCCTGTCGTGCCCAGCGCGCCAGCTTGTCCACGGCGCGCGGCAGCATGCGGGCCCGGCCGATCGACGCCGCGTATCCGTCGGCCTCCACCCCGCCCTCGGTGAAGCGGCCCGTGCCGGTGAGGGTGATCGGGCCGGGCTCGGCGCCCGTACGGAACTGCAGGCGTCCGTCACCACCGCCGTCCGCGGTATGGCGGCTCCGCAGGTCGGAGTACCGCGCCGTGTTGAGCGCCGCCGTTTCGATGGCGGCGGCGACCACGGTGACCCGGGCGGCCGGGTTCCCGGTGAGGAGGGCCTCGGCCGTGGCCAGTGCGTGGTCGCCACCGCCGGCCACGATCCAGCTGTCGGCGGTGGTCACCGCGAGCCGCCCGTACACCAGAGCGTCCCCGAAGCACAGCCGTCCGGCGGCGTGCTCGCCGGCCCGCAGGAAGGCGGCGAATGCTCGTATGGCCTCGATCGGCGCCGTGACCGGAGCCAGCACCGCCGGATCGGCGCGGTCCAGCAACGCCAGCACTTCCGCCGGGCCGCCCCTCTGGTTGAGCACGTCGACGAGCGCTGCCGCCGGCCCGCTCGCCGCCGGACCCATCCTGACCAGATCGGCCAGCAGCACACCGGCGGCCCAGTCGAAGGAGTACAGCGCCGGGCTGGTGCCGGGCACGAGCTGTGCGGGCAGGCCCGGGGCGAGCGTCGGTATGCCCTCGACGTCCACGATGATCCGGTCGGTGGCCCCCGCGGGGTGCATGACCGCGACCAGACGGCGGTCCCGGTCCACGGCCAGCTCAGCGGTGCCGTTGAGCACCGGGCCGGAGGCAGCCAGCCGGTCGAGCCACATCCGGACGGCAGTCGTCGGCACACGCTCCACGGACGCCGCGTACGAGGAGGGGTCGAAGCCACACCTGGTCAAGTTCCGGAGCTGATCGGGGGTGTGGCCGAGGCCGGCGAGTACGCCTCGGTGGAACACACCACCGCAATCGTCGACCAGCAAGGCCCCGGCCGGGCGGGCCAGGGCCGCGGGCCCGCCCCCGATCATGATCGGCACAGGCCGTTCTGTGCTTCCGGGCATGGCTGCGTCCTCCGCTTCGGTGATCACGTGGACCACGGTAACCCCGCGCATCGGTCGACGTTCGAGGTATGTCACCCCACCCTCCACCCCTGTTGGCCGCATCGGGAAGCAGCAGCGGGCCAGGGCCGGGGGGTGCGAGGAACGTCGAGCCGGCCTCAACACTGCCTCAGCGACCTCACCCGGAGCCCTACATGACACCCTCCCGGGCGGCTTCCTCGGCTGCCGGGCGGTCCGGACCCTCGGCCGGGGCGGCGGCACGCAGCGCCGCTTCGACCCGGCGATTGTTGGTCATGGTCGAGGTGACGGCGGTCATGGTGAGGAGGAGGCCGGCGGCGGCGTAGAGCGGGGTGCGTACGTCGTAGGCGGTGGCCAGCCAGCCGCCGAGGAAGGCACCGAACGGGGCGGCGCACATGGCGAGCATGCGGGAGGTGGAGGCGACCCGGCCCATGAGGTGGCCCGGGACGATCGACTGCCGGAGGGAGGGCCCGAGCACCATCGTGGCCCCCATGCCGGCCCCGCAGACGGCCAGCGCGAAGCCGGCGACGTACGGGTTCGGGGCGGCGGCCAGGCCCAGGATGGCGAGGCCTTCGACCGCTGCCGTGCAGGTCAGGGCGGTGCCGGTGCCGAGCCGTCGGCCGAGGAAGGAGGCGATGCCCGCGCCGAGCAGACCGCCGGTGGCCTCCGCCGTGAGGAGCAGGCCGAAGCCGAAGGTGTCGATGCCGAGGCGGTCGTGCGCGAAGAGGGCGAGGACGGTCTCCACGGCGAGGAAGGCGACGTTCCCGACCGCCGGGCGGAGCGCGAGCCCGAGCAGCAACCGGTCCCGGAAGACGTACGAGGCCCCGGCCCGCGCCTGCCGAAGCAGCGACTCGCGGACCTCCGGCACGGGCCGGGGCACGGCGGGAAGCGACCGTACGAGCAGTGCGGAGAGCGCGAACGACACCGCGTCGGCGAGCAGCGGAACCGCCCGCCCGAGCGCGAGCAGCGCACTGCCCGCCGGCGGTCCCGCGAAGCCGGACATGGCGGTCTGGGCTCCGCGCAGCCGGGAGTTGGCTCGCTCCAGGAGCGCGGGGTCGCGGCCGAGCAGATCCGGCAGATAGGCCGTGGCGGCCGTGTCGAAGAAGAGCCCGCCGAGGCCGAGCAGGAAGGCGACGGCCGCGAGCAGCGGAATGCTCAGCACGTCGAGCGCGGCCGCGGCCGCCGGTATCGCGAGCAGCACCGCACGCGCCGCGTCCGTGACCCACATCGTGCGCCGGCGGTCCCAACGGTCCACCAGCGCACCGCCGAGCACCCCGAAGAGCAGCCAGGGCAGCGTCCCGGCGGCCGTGACGACGGCGAGCGCCATCGGATCCCGCGTCAACGTCAACGCGAGCAGCGGCAGCGCGGCATGCAACACCCCGTCACCGAGCGAGGAGACCGTCTGCGCGGTCCACAGCCGTCCGAACCCGGTCGGCAGCTTCCGAACGTCTGAGGTCACTTGACGCCTCCCTCGGCCTGGTCGCGCGATCCCGGGTGGAACAGGGCGAAGACGAGTGACGCGTCCGGCAGCGACGGATCGGACAGCTCCCGGTACTCGTCCGCCAGTGCGTGCAGCCGCGCCCCCAGCTCCGCGAACTGCTCCTCGGTGAGCCGCAGGTGCGCCATCCGCACGTGCCGCTCGCCGCCCGCGGGCGACGCCTCCAGGTCCGCCACCGCATGCCGCATCAGCACGTCCGGCCCTCCCTCGCCCGGATCCGGCAGCACGATCGACCGCGCGGCCATCGCGTAGTACCGCTCGGTGACCCCCCGCACCTTCCGGGTCCGCACCACCTTCACCAGGCCGGCTCGCTCCAGCAGTCGCACGTGATAGCTGGAACTCCCCTTCGCCAGGCCGACCCGCTCGGCGATCTGCGTGATCGTCGCCGGCTCGAAGCGGAGCACGGCCATGATCCGGTGGCGCGTGAGATTGGAGACGGCGCGCAGCTGCTCGTCCGTGGTGACGTGAAACGCCTCGGGAAGATCATCAGTAGGCATGGGAGCAATGGTCAACGTTTCTTGACCATTGAGCAAGGGGTTTTCGGAATCGACCCGGCTCGCCGACGCGGTCAGGCCTGGCTTCTCGCCTCACACCGGCCCTCGAACAGGGCGCGCAAGGTTCAAGATCATCCCGTGGCCCTGCTGGCCTTACCCCGGCGAGGTCGAGGGTGCCCAGGGCGCGCCGACTACCTCCGGCTCCCGCCCGGAACTGACGGCGGATCGGTCCCCAGGCCATCCAGGCACAAGAAGGTGCTCGCACCCGGCGACAGCAGGCGCTGAAAGGGCGTGAGTCCTTCGCCGGCGAACCGGCAGGCAGCGCGCCACCGCCCCAATTGCCGCAAGGACCTGTGCAAGAGGCCACTTGGACAGGGAAAACGCAACTTCGACAGGGCGCTCAGAGGCAGCTACCTTCACCTCGTCTTCGGTCATCGCCCACGCCACCCGCGACGGGATGGGTTCGTCCACGCTCCACGAACCCTCGCCCCACGCGCAAACCACCGAACCGGGTCCACACCAGGCACCCCAACCAGGGAGAGACGCATGCCCCATCTTGCTCTGTACACATTCGGCGTCCTGAAGTCACCTCTCGCCGATCCCGGACCTCTCACGCGCGAGTTCTACGACACCGGTGCGGCCATCTACCGGAAGATCAGTCAGCACCCCGGCTACCTCGCTCACGCTGAAGCGGCAGACGCTGACCGGGGCGGGCTCTTCGATGCGGACTGGGGTGCGTGGGGGAAGTTCGCCGTGCCGACCTGGTACGGCAAGGGCCATACGCCGGAAACCACCGCCCTGGCCACGACCCTCTCACTCTGGACCGACCTGCGCCCCGCCTTCGACGCCATCTACACCGGTCTGCACCGCGAGGCGCTGAACAGGCGTTACGACTGGTTCGAGAGGACAGAACACCCGAATTACGCGTTCTGGTGGGTCTCCGACGGCGTGATACCCACCTGGCAGGACGGTGTTTCCAGGCTGGAGCACCTCCACGACCACGGCCCCGCGCCGCACGCCTTCACCTTCCACCACTCGTTCGCCCCGGACGGAACTCCGACCAGGACCACGGGCATCGGGCCGAAGAGCGACGAGGTTCGCTGACAAGGAAGCCCGAACGAGACGCGCTGGTAGGCGCTGAGCAGCGGCGCCAATGGGCTGGTCGTGCGGCTTCGGCGGGCGATGCTGCTGCTGGCCTCGGCCGGCGGTGGCACGGTCCCGGCGATCGCACGGCTGGTCCAGGCGGCCAGGACCCCGCCACACCGACGTCCTGGCCGCCCAACGACGCGAACGCGCCAGGATCCGCTGCGAGAAAGGCATCCGCTGGGGCGGCAGGCCACTGGAAACCGCAGCCTGACCACCCGTCATGGCATCAGATGTCGCCCTGGACGACGGCATGAAGGTGCTCGTCATGCCATCCGTCTTCATGCAGCAGGGCGCTGCGCATCGTGCCTTCGAGGGAGAACCCGGCCTTCGCCGCTACTCGACACGACGCCGTGTTGGCCACCGCGTGGCACAGCCGGAGACGGTGCAGCCCCAGTTCTTCGAACGCCCACGCGGTCACGCGCTTTGTGGCCTCGACCATGGTGCCGCGACCGCGTTCTGTGGACAGAATCCAGTAGAGGATCTCGGCGCTGCCGCCATCGAGGTCGATGTCACCCCAACCGATCAAGCCCACGGCCTGACCGCCGCCAGGCTGGGCGATGGCCCATATCGCACTCTGCTCGTTCTGCCAACGCTCGTGCATGCGCTCGATCCGCTTGCGTGCTTCGGCCTGCGACGTCACGACGAGTCGGTTCCACTGACGAATGGCCGGTTCCCGGGCGGCGGCTACCAGAGCGTCGGCGTCGTTGACGTGCCAGGGACGCAGCTCAAGACCGCTGGGGAGAGCCAACACGGGCTGCTCCATTTGGGCCAGGTGACCAGCGGGAACGACGGGCGGGATCGGCGAGGTGATCATCGCGGCATCGTGCCACAGTTGTGCTGGTTGGAAGCGGCGACCTCCAACCAGCAGGGACAGAAGCTCCAGCGCATCACCCGCGATGGCTTTGGTGCTCCTCGGAGGGCAACGAGTCCCATTCCGTCCACGCGCCGTCGCGCGGCACCATGAACAGCGGACGCGATCGGAGGACCTCTCCGACCAATTGCGCGCGCATGACGATCCCGGGATCATCCGGTGCTGCATAGCCCTCAATCGAATAGCGAAACCGCACGTCATTAGCCTCGGCGTACGCGATTGCGTCGCTCTCCAGTTCCGCCATGTCCCGCCCGACCAGCGGGAGTCCGTCGTACGCGACCTGCGGGCCCTGCACGGCGTCGGCGGCGATGCAGAACAACCCGACTGCTTCGCTCACATAGGCCGTGACGGCGGGCGGAGAAGGAGCGGCCCCACGACGGCGCATTTCGACCTTCCAGGTCGGCGAGAAGACCGCGTACTGCCGAGGACAGTCGCCGACCTGCGTCTGACCGAGCATCCCAGCCGCCTCGACCACCTCGTTGACGGTCATGCCGAACCGGAGCGGTCCGACGCCAACGGCTGGCGAATAGGCCCACTCGCCCCGTTCGGCGGCTCCGAAATCGGCTTGGGTACCGAACACCACCATCGCTCCTCCAGAGGCACCTGAGAACCTGCCGCCCCCCATCGTCGGCGACCTCCTCCCAGCCCTGGCAGCCCGATGCCGCCCGTCCACGACAGCGTCGCACCCTGCACTGACAGCGCCCGATCAGCCCTCTCCACCCCAGCCGTTCCCGCCGTCTGCCCAAGTCCACAGCCCCTGCCTCAGCGAAGCCGTCGCGTGGCGCAGGTAAAGCCATGCGGTCACAGCAGTAGGGAACACGGACGCCGACTTTTGTCCGCGGACAAAGTCGACCTCTCTCCTCAGCGACGCCCGCCGTGAACCTTCTTGATGCGGCGCGGCCTGAAGCCCGCGGAGCCCGCGCCGGGGAGCCTGTGCGTTCCACGCATCACCCGTGGGGAGTTTCGAAGTTCCACATGGCCCGCAGGCACCGGTCACCGGGCGGGCGACCGGCTCCACCACGGCCACTTCGGAGAACTCCCGCAGGAACGTCACGTGCCCGGTGCGGCCGGTGTGCTGGATGCTCAGGCCGGTGCACACGTCCGCGTTCCCAGTCGGGGCGGCCGCCCACTGGCAGTCGGGGTTCAGGCAGCGCGCGGTGGCCGGGGGCAGCCTGGACGGCTGCGGTGCCGTCAGCCACCCCGTGGCCCCGGACCGGGGGGCCGAGGTGCCGGAGGCGGTGTGGGCGCAGGTCGCCGCGCACGTGGTGCTGGAGCATCCGGGCGCTGCTGTGGCCGAGGTGGTGGTGATGGTGGCGGAGTGGTCGGCAGCTGAGTATGCGGGTGCGCCGCCGTTCGATCGGCTCATGGGGATTGCACCTGCGGCGTGGCCGGCTGAGCGGCGCCGTTGCGGGTCGCGCAGTGTGGTGCTGAGGGTGGTCGCAGGACGCGATGTCGGGGTGCGGCCCCCGTCGCGACCCTGATGGCCAGGACCGCACCCCGTACAGGCGAACGTACCCGCCGCTGCCCCGCCCACGCACCGACAGGTCAGCCGGTCATGCCGAACGCGTTCTCAGGGCTGCAGTACGCGCACGGCTCGACACCCTCGGCGAGCGTCCGGCCGGGCCGCCTCGGCGGCCGGCTCCGCCTCCAGCGTGCTGATCGCCTGCTCGGCCGGCTTCTGCTACCAGCCCAGCCGCGCCCGTACAGCCAGCCGGCTCCCCAGGCGAGCCTCCGGCTCGCTCTCGGCCGCGCGGACCACCTCGGTGCGCCCGCCGTGCTCCAGCCGTGCTGCGCCCAGTACGGGTGCGAGGTGATCAGACAGGAGATGCGGATCAGCTCCCGTCGCAGCCCAGCCGCTCCGGCGGCGGGGAAGCGGAAGGACGCCACCCACCTATTCAAGCGCGTGTTCGAATTTCAATCGAGGCGTTCGACATGGAACCCAGGCGTCCACGCCCTTGCGCCGCCCCAACCGGCTGGTACCACCGATGGCCGGTAACTCCAGCGAGGCGGGGTCGAGGACCAGGGGTAAGCCTCGAAGAGACGTTCCCTGTTTGAGAGGGGGTCTATCGCCCGGAGCGGTGGACCGTCCCCTCATCTATGGCAATCCGCACGGGTTGTTCTTAGGGCCTGTCCGGCGGATCTTTCCGGGCCCGGCGCGCCCGGCACGGCTACATTGTCGAATCACCCAAGTGCGCCCACGGCTGACCCCAGGCCCCGCCCCCCCGTGCTGGCCCGCGCCAAGGTTGGGGCGGACAGTCACGCGATCGGCGGCCCACTCCAGCCATCCCGACCACCCAGGAGGCGGACCTCCAACCTCATGTCCATCGAGTTCCGCGGCGTCGGACTCCTCGAACAGCGTGTGCCGTTCGGAAACTCATCGCTGCTGATCGGGGTGGGTGTGGTGCGCCACGACGGCCAGCTGGAACGCTGTCCAGGTGATCGTCTCGCTGGTGTACCAGGTGGCGCGGACGCCGCTCTCGGTCTCGGCGGTGTGACGTCACGGGCGAACAAGCGGGGGAAGTCCTCGGCAAGGAAGCGCACGATCGCCTTCTTGCCGATCATGTGGCTGGGGGCTTCCAGTGCGGCTGCAGTGGCGTTCCCCGGGGGCGCGAGCCACTCGGCATCCTCGGTGAGGGCCGCGGCGATCCGATCAGCGTCATGGCTGGCGAACGCCTTCCACAGGGGAATGCACTGGCGCTTTCCGCCGTCACCCCAGATCCCGGCGCTGACCCCGCTGGCTCGCGCAGTATGCACCGCTCAGCGCAGGTTCACGACTTGTCGTTCGCCTTCGAAGCTCAACCTGCGTTCCGCAACCGACTACCGTCCGTGAACCCGGAACTGGCCAGCTCGCGGACCAGGCCCCGCTCCGTCGCCCACGCTACTTGCGGGTAACCGATGTGCACAGCGCCAAGCGGCGAAGGCCACGCCCTGGGCGGCCCGGCTCGGCGCCACGAGGGTTCCCTCGCGCCCCGGCGCGCGCCCGGCCGATCGGAGCGTCGGCGGCTACCCGATCGGGTCGCGCCCCGGCCGGCACGGTCACGTCGGGCGCATCGGCCGCACGCCCGGGTGGACCCTGGGCAGGCCCGGACGCCCGTCCGAGCCGGACCGACTGAACGGAGCCCCCAATGGCCTCACCTGTCCTCACTGACCACCACGTACCCCATGTGTCGACCATCGCGGCGAACAAGGGCGAGATGATCAAACTCTTCGTCCGGGAGCGCAATGGCACGCCCGACGGGCAGCCGCGCAGACCCGTCCTGATGCTGCACGGCAGGAGCTGCCCGGCCCTGGCGGGTTTCGACCTGCAGTACAAGAAGTACAGCTGGGCCGAGGAACTGGCGAAGGCGAAGTTCGACGTCTTCGTGATGGACCTCCAGGGATCCGGCCGCTCCACTCGCCCGATGATGGCCGACCCGCGCAACGTCAACCCCACCCAGCAGGCCCTCCTCAAGCCCAATCCGAACGCGCAGGTGTACGAGGGCGGCCCGCTCTACGCCTCGCAGCTCAACAACTCCCAGAGTGACTGGGACGAGGTCGAGACGGTCGTCAACTTCATCCTCGACACCACCGGCGCCGCCGAGGTCGACCTGATTGGCTGGTCCGCTGCCTCCCAGCAGCTCGGGCCGTACGCCATCAAGAACCCTGGCAAGGTGCGCAGCCTCTTCCTGCTGGCGCCGATCTTCCCGCCCAACGGCAGGAAGAGCGCGCCCGGGACCGACTTCGACGCGCCGGTGCCGCTGCCGGTGTCCACTCCGGCGGCCGCGTTCGGTTTCCCGATGAGCGTGTCGACCAAGGCCGGCCTCGAGGCTGTGTGGGAGAAGGAACTGCGCTGCACGGACCAGCGCGAGGCTGGCATGGTCGACGTGGTGTGGAAGGCGATCATGGAGAACGACGAGGTCGGCGTCAACTGGGGCGGCAAGGTGGCCGGAGCTCCGGAAGGGCTGGCCCGCGTCCGGAACTCGTACTGGTGGGGCTGGAACTCCACCACCGTGCCGCTGCACGAGAGGCTCGGCAACGACGTACCCCTGTGCATCGTGTACGGAGCCCAGGACTCGACGGTGAACACCTCGCCGGACCTGGGCCTGCTGTACTTCTCGGTGCCGGAGCTCTACAAGGCCATCCCCGGGCCGGACAAGCTGATGTTCCGGCTCGCCTGCGCCGGGCACCAGGTGCCCTGGGAACGCGAGGCGAAGACGGTGCACCGCATGTCCGAGCATTGGCTCAGGTTCGGGAAGGTTGAGGGGGCGAGCAGCGGGAGCTACGACAGGGACGAGGATGGGGTCCTCACTCCGATGGAGTGAGGACCCCATCACGCGTACGCCGGCCGCCGGCTAGAAATCCAGTGAAGATGTTGGAACTGGGTCTTTCCATCGAAGGGCGGGGTGGCCTGTTCCGTCTGGTCAGGGGCTGATCGGTGCCAGGGTCCAGGTGCCGTTGCAGTGAGTGAGTCCGAGGTTGATCAGTCGGCGGAGGTTGAGGGCGGCGGCCCGGTGGTGGATCCAGCGTTCGCTGTTGATGGTGCCGCGGCAGGGCAGTCGGCGGTTGCCCCGGTTCACGAGCCAGGCGATGGTTCGTTCGACGGCGGGACGCCAGCGGCGGTAGTCGGCCTGCCAGGCAGGGTCGGCTGCTTGCCGGCGGGCGGCTTCTTGCAGGTGGTGGTGCGGGCGCCAGGTGACGACGCGGCCGCCTTTGGCGGTGGTGCACCGTGACCTGAGCGGGCAGATGGTGCACCGCTTCGCGGTGAACCATGCCTTGCGCTGGTGGTGTTTGCCGCCTGGCGGCAGCAGGACGGTGGTGTGGCCGGCCGGGCAGGTCACCGTGCCGGCTGCAGCATCGATGCGGAAGTCGTCGAGGGTGAACCCGCCGGTGACGGCCTTCTTCAACGCGGCCGGTTTGATCAGTAGCCGGTGCCCGGCTGCGGCCAGTGCCGCCCGCAGGGCGGCGGTGGAATAGGCGGAGTCGGCCAGAACATCCAAGGCTGCGTTCTCTTGCTCGAGCAGGTCCTGGGCGACGGAGGCTTCGTGGTGTTCGGCTCCGGCGGCGGGCCGCAGGGTGATCGCGGTGATCAGCCCGGTCTCCGGCTCGACGCCAAGGTGGGCCTTGAACCCGTCCTGATAGCGGGAGAGGGTCTTGTGGACGTGCCGGGCATCGGGGTCGACGGTGGAGACCATCCGGTCATAGGTCGTGCGGCGGGCGATGCGCCACCGTCCGTCGGTGCCGTCGGAATCATCCGCCGGTTCGACGTCCTGCCCGGCCACCAGCGCCAGGATGCCCACGGCATCGGCCGCCCGGGGCCCAGGTTCTGCTCGGGCAGGCGGCCCAGCAGGTTGAGGGCGTCGGTGACGAGCGCGTCCACGAGCTGGGTGCGGGCCTCCTCGTCGTTCCAGGCGATCCGGGGTTTGCCCGGATCGGTGTAGTCGTGAGCCCGGCAGTACCCGGCGGCCACCGCACCGGCGCCGGGGACCGAGCGGACGACCCGGCGGATCGCGGCGACGAGCTGGGTGACGGTGTCCTGGGTGGCCACCGCGTCCTCGAGCACCGCCGAGTCCAGGGCCCGCCGGTGTTTGCCTTTGATCACTCCGGTGGCGGCGACCACCTCGCGCACCGCCTCGAAGATCCGGTCCGGCTGCCGTGAGCGGGCCAGGCGGCGCCGGAAGTACGCCAGCAGGGAAGGATCGAAGGCGCGGTCCTTCAATCCGAGGCCGCACGCGGCTTTCCACCGCAGATCGCACCGCAGGTGCTGGACAGTGTCGACGTCCGACAGGCCGTGCAGGGTCTGCAGCACCACCGCGAAGGCCAGCTCACCGGGCGGCACCGACGGGCGGCCGTCCGACGAGGGATACATGTCCGTGAACATCGCCTCCGGGAACAGTGCGTCCCGGTGCTCGGCCAGGAACGCGAAAACGCTCGCAGCAGGGATCAACTCCCGGCACGTGACCCACACATCAGGCCCGACCGGACGACTTGGCGGCCGTCCCATCATGCCTACCACTCTGGACCCGAACCCCAGGATCCAGGGCCAGAACAGCCCAACATCTTCACTGGATTTCTAGTGTCCTGAGTCAGTGATCCGTCGGCAGTACGCGGCGAGGGATTCGAGGATCTGGTCAGCAGTCTTGGTCCACACATAGGGGCGGGGATTGGCATTCCAGCTGGCGATCCAGCCACGTATGTCGCGCTCGAGAGCCTGGACGGAACGGTGGACGCCGCGGCGGAGTTTCTTGTTGGTCAGCTCGGCGAACCACCGCTCGACGAGGTTCAGCCACGACGATCCCGTCGGGGTGAAGTGCAGCTGAAAACGTGGATGGGCCAGCAGCCAACGCCTGACTGACTCAGTCTTGTGAGTCACGTAGTTATCGCAGATCAGGTGCACGTCCAGGCCGGCTGGGATCTCGCGGTCGAGCTTGGCCAGGAACTTCCGGAACTCGGTTGCCCGGTGCCGGCGATGAAGCGAGCCGATGACCTGGCCCGTGGCCGCGTCGAGCGCCGCGAAGAGCGTGGTGGTGCCGGCCCGCAGGTAGTCGTGGCTGGTCCGCTCGGGCACTCCGGGCATCATGGGCAGGACGGGCTGGGACCGGTCCAGGGCCTGGATCTGTGACTTCTCATCGACACATAGGACCAGGGCCCGTTCGGGCGGGTCGAGGTAGAGCCCGACCACGTCGTGGACCTTGTCGATGAAGAACGGGTCGGTGGACAGCTTGAACGTCTCCGCCCGGTGAGGCCGCAGTCCGAAGGCCCGCCAGATCCGGGAGACCGTCGACTGCGACAGTCCCGTCTTCGCCGCCATCGACCGCGTCGACCAGTGCGTCGCATCCTTGGGCTTCGTCTCCAGCGTGGCTTTCACAACGGCGGCGACCTGCTCGTCGCTGACCGTGCGGGCCCGCCCCGGCCGGGGAGCGTCGCCCATCCCGTCGAGCCGGTGCCGCAGGAACCGGGCCCGCCACTTCGAGACCGTCTGCGTCGTGATCCCCAGCTCATGGGTGACCGCACTCGCCGAACGCGGCAGACCACCAACGTCAGCCTCCGCGCAGGCCAGCACGATCCGCGACCGCAGGGCCAGGGCCTGCGGCGTCGAAGATGCCCGCACCCACCCCTGCAGCACCTGCCGCTCGTGATCTGACAACACCAGCATGGCCAGCTTCGGTCCCGGACGCCCCATGCCAAACCAACGACGGATCACTGACTCAGGACACTAAATGATGTCCCGTAAGCCCTGGTCAGGCGTGTGATGATCTTGGTGTGAGTGTTGTGGTCACGGCGTCTGAGCCGGGGTGGATAGGTCTGTTCTCCGGGCTGAGCGAGCGGCAGTTCCGTAAGCTCGTGGGAGTTGTGCGGCGTCGTGGTGGCGGTGCGCCGACCGGCGGTCGACCGTGGTCCCTGCCGCTGGAGGACCGGATCCTGCTGGTGGCCGCGTACTGGCGCACGAACCTGACGATGCGGCAGCTCGGCCCGCTGTTCGGGATCTCGAAGTCGGCCGCGGACAGGGTCATCGATGACATCGCGCCGCTTCTCGCGCTTGCACCGGTACGGCGCCGGCACCCTGCCGGCACGGTACTCATCGTGGACGGCACCCTGGTCCCCACCCGCGACCGGAGTGTGGCCGCGTCGAGCAAGAACTACCGGTACTCCACCAACCATCAAGTCGTCATCGATGCCAACACCCGGCTGGTCGTCGCGGCCGGGCGGCCACTTCCCGGCAACCGGCATGACGCCCGTGCCTACCGGGAATCCGGAGTGGACCGTGCTGTGCGGAACGCGCCGGTCCTCGGTGACGGCGGATATCGAGGCACCCCTGCCCTCATCCCGCACTGGCCGCGGAAGGACCGGCCGCTCACACGGGAACAGGAAGCCGACAACACCGTTCACCGCCGGGCCAGAGCCCGTGTCGAACATGCCTTCTCCCGGATGAAAACCTTCAAGATTCTCCGCGACTGCCGCCTGCGCGGCGACGGTGTCCACCAGGCCATCCTCGGCATCGCCCGACTCCACAACCTCGCCCTCGCGGGATAGCCCGCGAGAGAACGAAAAGCCACCCAACCTGCCCCAACAACCCCTTACGGGACATCATTTAGGGCTTGCAGATGATTAACACGTTGTCTTGATCTTGCTGTCGGGATCTTTGATTTGGGTGAGGACCCGGGCCTGGAGGGGCGCGAGGGCAGCGGGTGGGGTCGTCGCTGGTGGGATGACGATGCCGTGGGCCTTGAACAGTTTCCTGATCTTCAGGAGGGTGCGGTGCATGGCGGTGCGGCTGCTGCCGAAGAGGATGGCGAGGGGTTCCGCGGCCAGGCTGACGCGCAGGTGAAGCACTGCGACCAGGACCTGGTCGGGGAACGCGAGGTGGGGCGGACGGCCTCGCTGGGTGTCTCCGTCGGGCGCCAGAGTCTGGATCAGGTCGTGCAACTGGTCCGGAGACATGCCGGTCAGCGCGGGGTCGGTCAGCAGGGCCTGGTTCCACTCCGGCGCTGGTGTCTGTGGGGCCCGGGCCGCTGGAATGGGTGGGGTCGGATGGGGGTGAAGGACGTAGTTCCAGTCGCCGTGGAAGGCATGCCGGGTCAGTGGCAGAGCCGCCATCTCCGCATCACCGATCGTGACTCCGGTTGGGTAGGTGCTGGTGTCGAGTTCGGCGTGGACGCGCAGTCCGGTGCGGGTGGTCGTCGCGGCGATGGATTGGACGACGACTTCGTGGCTGGTCAGCGGGCGGCCCCGCCAGTTCATGGTGATGTGGGAGAAGAGCCGGTGCTCGATCTTGTTCCACTTTGATGTGCCCGGCGGGAGGTGGCAGACGGTGATCGTCAGTCCTGTTTCAGCGGCGAACCGGGCGAGCTGAAGCTTCCAGGCCCGGGTGCGATAGCCGTTGGAGCCGCCCGCGTCGGTGATCAGCAGCCGTGTCGCCCGCGGGTAGGCGGCCTGGCCTTGGCCGTGCCACCAGCGGCGGATCGATTCCACGGCGAACGCGGCGGTGTCGTGATCGGTGCCGACGTTGACCCAGCCGGTGTTCGCCGCCAGGTCGTAGACCCCGTAAGGGATCGCCCTACCCAGCTTCGGGTCGGCGAAGTCGTGCATGTTCACCAGCACCGGGTGACCGACCGGTCGCCACTGGCGGCCGTTGTTCTTGAACTCGCCGACGAGTTCCTTCTTCTTGGTGTCCACGCTGATGACCGGCTGGCCGGCGCCCCGGTGGCCGCGGGCCTGCTCGTTGAGGTAGCGGAACTGTGCATCCCGGTCCACGTGCTGGCCGCCCTCGAGCGTCTTGGCGTTGGCCTGCAGGCTGAAGCCTTCCGCCCTCAGCAGATCCGCGACGGTGTCCGCGCTGACCCGGTGCCCGGCCTGGGTCAGTTCCCTCGCCAGCGCGCGGGTCGACTTCACCGTCCATCGCAGTGGCGACATCGGGTCACCTCGCACATCCGGCTCGACCAGCGCCAGCAGAGCCGGCCGCAGCCCCGGATCGAGTTCCGTGACCCGCTTGCGGCCCCCGCCCGGACGCCGCACCCGGCCCAGGGGCTCCTCGCCGGCCTCCAGCTCGAACACGCCCTTGCGGACCGTCGTCTCACTCACGGCAGCCGCCAGCGCGACAGCCCGAACCCCGCCGTGCCCCAGGACACGGGCCTCGGCCGCCATCAACAACCGACGCTGCCGCTCGTCCAGATGCGGGAACAACACCGCGAACTTCACTGAGAGCTGGTCACGAGTATCGTCCGGGATGCGCATACCACAACAACGAGCCTCAGAGCGGGAAGCAACACCTTGATTCCCTGCAAGCCCTTAGGAACTACGCAGGTCAGACAGCTCCACGCTCCAGACTCTGCGCAGATTCAGTGAGCCAGCCAGTCGGCAACCCACTCAGCCAAACTGCACAACCCCAGGTCAGAAGCATGACGACTACTCAGTTTCACTGACCGGCGACACTCGCTGTCGCGAATCAGTGAATCTGCGCAGTGCTCAACTGCTATTCGGCGCCTCGCTCACCCGGGCTTCAGCCCCGGCCCTTCAGTACAGAATCGTCACCAGGGCTTCAGCAACACACTCTCCGCGCTCACGAAGTCGCAGATCACAGAGCTCGACACGGGGGAGCGCCCGCCCGTCCGCTCGTACCGCCAGTGCAGGCGGCAGCCGGGCGAGCCGGGACATGGTGCGCTCATGTGAGGTCCGAGCAGGCACGGCCAGCGCTGACTTTAGGGCCGGCCCTGCGATCCGGGCGGGATCGCGCCTGAATGTGTCAGGGGCGGGACGCCGAGTGCAGGAGCGACCGGATGGTGTGGTGGATGAGGAGGTGGCCCCACAGCTCCTGCTCGACGCCCTCGGGCCAGCGCGAGCGCAGGACGTGCGGGGCGCCGCGCCGCAACGCGCCCAGAGTGTCCAGAGAAGCCTCGATCTCCCATCTCCGCCGGTAGAGGGCGGCCAGGCCGTGTGACGGGGCCGCTTCGTGGTCCAGGACGGTGGTGACGAGCCGGTCCGCCAGGCCAGTGGCGTCTCTGGCGGCTTCGATCACCCGGACCACGGGCGGATCCGTGCGGGGGCGGTGCGTGCCGTCCGTGACGAGGTCGCAGAGATAGGAGCCGTCCGGCAGAGCGGCGCGAACCGGCAGCGGCCAGGGGCCGATCCCCCACAGCAGGTCCGCCCCCGAGGCGCAGGCAGCGGGTATCAGCTCGATGCCGGTGAATCTGTGGTCGGCCAGGAGCAGGTCCCCCTGGGCGACGGCACCCAGCAGTTCGCGTGTGAGCGTGTGCCCGGGGTGTGAGGAGCGGCCCAGCGCCGCCCGGGTGATCGCGTGGGTGCCGCACTCGGCCAGCGCCACGACGTGGACCTGAGCAAATGCAGGCCGTCCCGCTGCTGTTGCGGGCGGGGGGCCGTACCGTGCCCGGTTCTCCACGCTGTCCGGGACGCCGACCGAGGTTCCGTCGATCGCCAGCAACCGCCACTGGCGGTAGCGCTCGCCCTCCGTACCTGTGGTCGTTGGTGTGGGGCGTGCACGGCGCGAGGGGCGTGCGGGGCTTGCGGGGCTTGCCACTTCGGCGAACAGGGCCGCCAGCGGTTCCGGACCCAGGCGGGCCCGCGCCCGGCAGATCGCAGCAGTCGTCGGCACCGGCCAAGGACGGCTGCCCTGCCCGGCCCAGGCCAGGCCCTCGGCGACCAACCGGGCCACCTGCGCGTAACTCTGCCGGGAGAACAGACACATCGCGAGGACGAAGTACACCACCGCTCGTGCGGGCAGCAGCCGGCTGCGGCGCTCGGCCCGGCCGCATTCCGCGACCACGTGGTCCACCAAATCCGGCGGGAACGCGTGCACGAGCAGTCCGATTGCAAGGCGATCGGACAATCCTTCGTCCGCTGCCTTGACTTGTCCGGGTCGAGGCAAATCCGCGTACCTCCTGAGAAGTCAACGGCGGGTTCCTTAAGTCACTGGTATCAATCCACTCTCTGTTGCCGACTTCCCGGCGGCGGCAAACCATGAGAGCGAGGGAATTCGGCCGGATCCTTCTTCGTCGATGGACGCGAATAGGGCACTCCTGGTTGCGCTGGCAGATTCCCCGAAGAGGCCGCCTGTCAGAAAAACGATTCCGCACAGCGGTAATCGCCGTGAGGCGGCTGAACAGAAAGGAAGGACGATGACACATCGTGCGCTGCTCGTCGGTATCGACGAGTATCCGGATCCGGCCAACCGCCTCAACAGCTGCATCAAGGACACCGAGGTGTTCAAGGAGATGCTGGGGGACCAGTTCGGCTTCCGGGACTCCGAGATCCTTGTCCTGCACGACGACGCCGCCACCCTGGCGGCCACCAGGGAAGGCCTGGACTGGCTGTTCGACGGCGCCGAGGAGGGCGACCGGCGCGTCTTCTTCCAGTCCTCGCACGGCTATCGCTACCCCGACGGCGACCTGATGACGGAGGTCCTCTGCTCCTACGACGGATTTCTGTCGGACAAGGAGCTCGTCGATCGCAGCAGCGCTCTCCCGCCCGGCGTGCTCACCGTGGTGCTCGACGCCTGCCACTCCGGAGGCATGGAAAAGGAGATCTTTGTCCAGGGGGCGCCGCGCACCGTTCGCAACAAGGTGTTCCTCGCACCCGCGGGGCAGCAGCGGGAGAAGGCAATGGCCCTGAACGAGGTGCGGGGTGTGAAGCTCTTCGGCCGCACCGCACTGTGCGACGAGGCCTCACTGGCCAGGAGCCTGACGAACCTCCCCCACCCGGCTCCACCGGCCAAGGGCCCCCTCACCGGGGGGCTGGAACTGAACGCCGTGCTGTTCACGGCCTGCCGAGCGGACCAGACCGCAGCGGCCGGCAGCGCCGTCACCCACGGGCTCTCGGCGTTCACCGACGCCCTGACCACTGAAATGGATCTGTCGATTTCGGTCGACGCCCTGCGCGACCGAACCGCAGATCGCATCGAGGCGCTCAATATGAGCCAGACGCCCTGCGTATTCGCCCCCTCGGATCACCAGTACCTCCTCTCGGAAACATTTCTTTCCGCGCAACCGGAAACGGACAAGGGGATGGATCTGAAGGTGGAGCAGCTGCTCCAGGGAATCCTTTCTGCGGGAGTCGGAGCGCCATCAAAGTCTTCCGGTGCCACGGGCGCCGGAGCCCAGAGCACAAAGCAGACGAAGGAGAAGGAGAAGGAAATGAGCACTACCTACACCGACGACCAGGTCAAGACCATTCTCGAAGACCTCCTCAAGCCGAGCACGGGGGCGAAGGACGTCGTCTACCCCCCGTTCGACGGAAACTGGTTCGGTGACGTACGCCTGTGCGCCGCGGCACTCGCCCCAGCCGTCGCGGCGGCGTACACCGCGGCAGGGCCGGGCAAGGCCCCATCGGTCGACCGCCCGCTGGCGAACGCCGCCCATGTCGACGACAAGAGCCTCTGGGACCTCGCCGCTGGCCTGGCCCAGGTCGTCGTGCATGAACTGACCAAGGCGGGCGGCCCCGTCAAGGCAGCTCAGCCGACCGCGTCCGAGGTGCGTCGCCAGATCGCCGACTGCGTGCCGGAAGAGATCATGGGGCACCCGAAGTTCTTCGGCCTCCTGGCCGCCCTGGTCGGCACCGTGGGACCGATGATCGTCAATGCGATCACCAAGGACTACAACCCTGCCGACCGCCCTGCCGGCGGCAGCGTCGGTGTGGAACTGCCCGCCGGACTCAGCAGGAACGAACAGAAGGCGTGGTACAATGCGCTGTTCGACGCCGCGCGAGTGACCCTGCCGTACATCGTGCGGGCCCTCGGCTGACGGACCGCGGACCCTGCGGACCCCGCGTACCCGATCAGTACCCGATCACTTCGGGGGGTGACCGCCACACGGTCACCCCCCGAAGCCGTTCCGAGCCGAGGACGACCCCATGACCAGTTCCTCCGACGAAGCGGTCTACCGAAAGGCCGCCGCCGACCTCGCACGGATGACGTTGCCCGACCTGTCGGTGTTCCCCACCCCGCAGACGGAGATCGCCATGGCCAAGGCCTTCCGGATGAACGGACCGAGGGAGGATTGGCTGGACGAATTCCGTTCCCGCATCAGGCACGACAGCGGGGAGCGGGTGGTGATGGAGGACGCCGACCGGGCGACCTTCCCACCGCCCCTGGACAAGAGCCCAGCCGCGTCCTACCAGCGCCTGGTCGATACCCGGACCTCCGCCGTGCAGCTGCTGGTGATGGGCCCGTTCAGCCCGCCCTTCCGCTTCGTCCCCGGCGCGCAGCCCGGGTCCCCCGGAACCCCGGACTGATCGGCGAGACCTGAGCGAGTTCGGCGGGCCGGCGGTGGGCAGCGGCGGCCTCGGGATCACCAGCGCGGGGGAAGGGTTCGAACTCGACCCGCTGCTCACGCTGGCGAGGACGACCGCTTCGTGTCGCTGAGGGGGAGGGCAGTTGCGGTATCGGGGGCTCGGTGAGCTGGGGTTCTGGAGGTCGTGTGAGAACGGCTTTTGCGGCGTCAGTCGCGGCTTGACCTGGGGTTGTTGCAGGTTGGTTGAGAATTGCCTGGGTGTTGCAGGTAGCGCTTCGGTCTAAAGGACCGAGGCGCTTTTTCGTGTTGTGGGATGCGTTTTTGCTGGTCAGCGCGCTGATCGACGGAGGTGGGGGGGTGCCTGGTTTCGGCGTGGTGGTCGAGGCGGATGGCATCCAGGCTGGTTTTGGTGATGCGTTCGGTGCCGTTCTGGATGGCGGTGATGGCGGCTTGCCGGATGAGTCTGGTGAGGCTTCCGACACGGCCGGCGGTGCGTTGGTGGAGGTAGGTCGCGTGGCGGGGGAGCGTTCCGGGTTGGTGTCGTTCGAGGTCGAGGGCGTTTTCGAGGTCGGTGATGAGGTCGGTGAAGGGGTGCCGGTTGCCGTAGCGGGCGGGGAGCGGCCCGCATTCGATGAGGGTGGCGCGTCCGGCGAGTTGCGCGCCGCGGACCCCGGTGAAGAGGGGTATCTGGGTGACGTCGATGCCGGCGTACACGAAGGTGGCGTGGACGCGTTCGGTGAGCTCTTTGATGAGGTCGGCGGTTTCGGCTCCGGTGGTGGTGCGGGGGTTGACGTGGTGGATTTCGTCGATGAGGACGAGGCGGACCCCGACTTTGTTAGGTGTGGCAGACGCTTTCGGTGATCTGGGTCTGGGTCATGCGGGCAGTCGTGGGGATGCCGAGGTAGCGGGCGAATTCGGCGGCGAGCGTTTTCGCGGTTGCTCCGGGCGGGACGAGGACGTACGCGACGGGGACCTGGGCATCCGCTGACCTGCGTAGTGGGGGCGTGGTACGGGTGTGGGCGAGGTGGCAAGTGCGTCCGACGTGGAGGAGGGCTGTGGTTTTTCCCGCGGCGGCGGGCCCGGTGACGATGAGCGAGGGCCGGGCGGTGGTGTGCTGGTGGCGGCCGACGGCCATGAGGGTGCGGACGCTGGTGGCGAGGGTGTCGATGGCGGGGGTGCGGACGGTGACGAACGCGGAGTGGTAGGCCAGACGCTCCTCAACGCTACGGGGCGGGTCGTCGAGTGCCGGCGGTACCGGGGGTGGGGTGTGGACTCGAACCACGCGCCACCGCCGGACATTCCCTCGGGATGAACCTGGTCAACACCCTCCACCACGCCAGCAAAGCGGTCCACGCCCTCGGCGAGACGGACCGGGCCGACGTCGCGGTGAACGCGTTCGCCGCCCTCGTCTGCACCGGAGACACCCCCTCGGCCGCCCTGGACGCCGCCGCATCCGCCGCCCGGCAGGCCCCGCACCTGGAAATCCACGCCATTGCCTGGGCCCGCGTCCCCGGCCCGCGCGAGGGGACAACGGAGTACCAACTCACGCTGACCGTCACCGCACTCGACCCCGAGACCGGCGAACACAGCGGCGCAACGCACCACGCCACCCCACAGCGATAGACAGCGACCGGGGCGGGACCGCAGCCGGCAGGATCAGGTCCGGCAACGCCAGACGCGATAGATCCCGCCGGGTCGGCCGCCGCGAAATCCGTGCACGAAGCGAACCCGGCCCCGCCGGACCGCCTCCACACGCCGCACACGGTGCCCAACGGGCTCGCAGCGCCCTATCGGCCGGCCGACGCCGCCCGGGTACCGGGGCGGACACAGCCGCGCACTGACCAGCCGTCACCAGCCGGGCCAACCGGTCGATGCCCCGAAGGCTGGGCAGACCCTCGGCGGGACAGGCCCCCGCGCCGGTCTGGGGCTCACCGGCCGGCCGGTCGTCGCCCTGCCCAAAACGCTCTGGGCGCCGCTGACCCGAGGCGTCTACTGGACCAACCAGCCCCACCTCCAAGCCCTACAGGCGTGGACGGACCGATGGGGGCCCGGGCCCGCCGCCGGGCGCTGCGCAGCACCGCCCGAGGCCCTCGAAGAACGCGCCCGGCACGCGGTCCACATCGCCACGACCGGCGACGTCGTACGCGCCGCCCTCCACCGGGTGGTTGGGGAGTAGGCGGCCCGGTGGTACTGCCCCCAAGCATGCTGGGCACCGGGCCTCACCCGGGCACGCCATATCGGCACGGGCTACCCGCACCCTAACCGGGCCGATTCCGCGGCCCGGACGGACGACCGGGGACTAGGGCCCGTGTGAGGTTGTGATCAGTCGGCGACCTTCAGGAGGTCGTCGATCCAGATCATTGCGGCGCGGAGGTGAAGGCCGGCGAGGTAGCTCTCGGGCGACTTGTCGTATCGGGTAGCGATCCCTCGCCAGGCCTTCAGCTTGTTGATCAGGCGCTCGACGGTGTTCCGTTCCATACCTTGGTTCTGGGCTGATCCCGGTCATTCGTAAGATCGGGACACCCAGGGTTTCGGGTGTGGCTTGTGTTCCTTCGCCGCTGGTGTGGCTTACAAGGATTGGCCGCCCGGGACCCCGCGACGACTCGACTGCTGATTGGGATGCGCGAACCGAATCGCTCGTATGGACGTGACAGCGAGGTCGTCTGCTGGGACAGCACAAGGACACGATGAAGGAGGTCCGGGTGCCCGAACTGTGGGCTGGGACGGATGCGGGCAAGGCCGAACACCACTGCACTGTGATCGACGAAGACGGCGCTAAGGTGATCTCGCGCCGGGTGGCGAACGACGAGGCCGAGCTGCTGCAACTCCTGGCCGACGTAATGGATTTCGCCGACGGCAGTCCGGTGACCTGGGCGGTGGACCTGAACGCCGGCGGCGCCGCCCTCTGGATCGCCCTGCTGGTCAACCACGGGCAGAAACTGCTCTACATCCCCGGCCGGAACGTGCACCACGCCTCTGGTTCCTACCGGGGCGAGGGGAAGACCGACGCGAAAGACGCGTACGTCATCGCCGACCAGGCCCGAATGCGCCGCGACCTGCAAACCCTCCAGGAGCCCGGCGAGATCGCGGTCGATCTGAAGATCCTCACCGCCCGCCGCCTGGACCTCTCCGCGGACCGCACCCGTGCGATCAACCGGCTTCGTGCCCAGATGCTTGAGTACTTCCCCGCGCTTGAGCGGGCCTTCGACTACAGCACTTCCAAGGCCGCTCTGGTGCTGCTGACGGGCTACCAGGCTCCGGCCGCTTCCTCCGCCGGATCGGCCGGGCCCGCCTCACAGCTTGGCTGAAGAACCGCAAAGTCTATACCCCCTCGAAGGTCGCGGACCTCGCGGTGGCCGCGGCCGAGGCCCAGCTCACCACCGTCCCTGGGGAGAAGACCGCAGCCAGGATGGTCAACACCCTGGCCAGGGAGGTGATGGCCTTGGACGAGGAGATCGCGCAGATCAGCGCCCTCATCGAGGAACGGTTTCGCGCGCATCCCGCCACCGAGGTGATCACCAGCATGCCCGGCATCGGTGACATGCTCGGGGCCGAGTTCATCGCGGCGACGGGCGGCGACATGACGGCCTTCGGCAGCGCCGACCGGCTTGCCGGCGTCGCCGGACTCGCGCCCGTTCCGCGCGACTCCGGGAAGGTCAGCGGCAACCTGCGCAGGCCCCGCCGATACAGCCGAAGACTCCTGCGGATGTGCTACATGTCCGCCCAGGTCGCCGCCCGCTTCTGCCCGGAGTCCAAGGCGTTCTACTTGCGCAAACGCGCCGAGGGGAAGTCCCACAAGCAAGCCGTCCTGGCCTTGGCCAGGCGCCGCCTCAACGTGCTCTGGGCTCTCATACGGGACAACCGAACCTTCGAGCTCAGCACGTCCCGCCCCATTTTCGCAGCGGCATGATCCCGTCACAAGGCGTCACCATCCTGGCTTGACATCATGATTGGGAATCCTTGTAGAGGTCGGCGTCGTGGCTGACGGGCCGGCCGCCTCGGGAGCCCTTCTTCTTTCGGTTGGCGGCCTGGTCCTTCTTCTCCGGGATGACCGCTTTGATGTTGCGTTTGCGCAGGTAGGCGCGGTTGCCGCGGGATGAGTAGGCCTTGTCCGCGGCGACCGCGCCGGGACGGGTGCGGGGGCGGCCGACGGGCAGACGAACCCGTACCTTGCCGAGTACGGGGATGAATTGCGGACTGTCCGCGGCCTGCCCGACGGTCAGGACCAATGCCAGCGGGCGGCATCTGCGATCCGAGGCGAGATGGATTTTACTGGTGAGTCCGCCGCGGGACCTGCCGAGGAGGGCTTGCTTCAGTCGGAGCTTGCGCCGGCGTCGGACGCGTCGACGCTCGGCTTGTCCGTTCTGTTCCTCCGACCCGCCCCCTTTTGGCGGGCCTCCTCCTGTTCGCGCGCGGCTTCCTCCAGGGCGTCCATGAGGTCCTTGCCGATCCGCATCCCAGCGGCGTCGTGATGGGCGCGAGCAGTGGTGGAATCCACGCTGACCAGCGATAAGTCCGTTATCCCCGCGCCAGCGGCCTCGGCGATCATGCCTTCCAGCAGAGCGGAGAAGACACCGGCGTCCCGCCAGATGCGGAAGCGCCCGTAGACGGTGGCCCAGGGGCCGAACTCGGCAGGCATCTCCCGCCACTGAGCACTGGACCGGAACCGCCAGACCACCCCCTCGAACTGCTCCCGCAGCCGTTCGGGGTACGGGCCGTAGTGGCCGATCGGCAGGTACGGCTCGATGAACTTCCACTGGCTGTCGGTGAGTTGTCTACGCGTCACGACCAATTCCTACCGGGTTCCGCCTCACGAAGGAGGCAGAACCCAGCAACTGATCACAACCTCACACAGGCCCTAGTGGGCGGGTGCGAGGCTCTGCGGGTCTGGAGCCTGGGCGCTGTGGGCTGCGGCTTGAGGTGCTGGTGGGGTGAGGGATGTGTTGTGGGTGGGGCGGTGTGTGTTTGGGCCGGAGCCAGCTCCGCAGAGTAGCGAAGTCGGGCCGCGTCAGACGCCACCAACCCACCCGGCGATGCCCTGAGACCTGCGATGATCCACTGCATGGAGGACTGGAAGCAGCAGGAGCAGGCGACCGCTGAGCGGATCCTAGGGCAGACAGCGGCGCTGCTGAGGCAGCGTGAGGACAGTGACGCGGTGGAACTGTTGGTCTTGGTACGCCGCCTTGGGTTCGAGCAGACCAGCGACGGCTTCGTCGACGAGACGAATTGGCACGACTACTACTGGGCGGCGGTCTTCTTCGTCGAGGAACGCGACCGGGAACGTTTTACTGACGCTGCACTGCTGAACCTCCAGCCGCTGCTTACCGAGGTAGCCAGCCAGAACGGCAGACACGATGTGGACCGCATCTACGTCAAGCCGTTCTTGCCGGAAGTCGACAGCGACTGGCGCCACAGCTTCGCAGACACGGCCATAGGCACCGACCGGACGCTTGCGGCAGAGGGTGAGGAGAACCAGGGGCCGAACAGGGTAGCGCCCGAGGCCGTGCAGGCTCGGACGCAGGGGTACCGGACAGCTCACGAAGGCACCGCGGAACCCGACCGCGTCACCGCGGTTACCCGCCAGCGGCTATTCAGCGCGCTTGCCGACTCCGGGGTCGCGTGGTCCGGCAGTCTGGACGAGGTGGCCTTCCTGTCCCGGCTATACGATTTGGACCGAATGGAGAGCAGCGACTCGCGTTTTGCCACGGCCAAGGGCGACATCATCCAGCACCGGTACAACAACCCGGACGACTGGGACGATGACTGGATCTTCAGAGACAGCCGCTTCCAGCTCGACCAGGGGCCGGACGACGTCCTACTCCGTTTCCTCGAGCAGATGGTCCACCCTGAGGTGCGTACCGACGACAACGAAACCGAGCAACTGCTGGACGTGCTCAACTCCGCACTCGCCCCGGACGGGTTCCGGTTCAGCCCGGCCAACACGATCAGCGGCTTTCCGGTCATAAGGCTTGGCGCATACCCCGCCTACAGCGGGGTCTGTCCGCTCGCCCTCGCGAGACTTCTGTTGCGACGGCCGCATCCTTCGTGGGTCAGGACGGATACGACGTGGTGCGAAGTCAGGCGTCCGGCGATCCCAAGGCATACCACCGCAGCACCTACGCCCTGCCCGGAAGCACCCAGGCAGACGTCTTCAAAGCCACCCACAGGAAAACTGGCGTCACGGTGGCGATAAAGCAGCTGCACGTCAAGAGCCCTATAGGCATGAGAGCTGCTCGCATGAAGCGGGAGATCGAAGCCGGGACCGCTCTCGCAGGACATCCGCATGCCATGCCGATCCTGGACCATGCCACCAATCACATCTGGTTCGTCATGCCTTGGGCCGATAGCACAGCCGAGGACCACTGGGAAGCACTCAGGGATCCCGAGCAGCTGCGACCCTTGGTCAACGCCCTCACCTCAGTCCTGGCCAAGGCGCACGGACTTGGCTGGATCCACCGTGACATCAAGCCGCCGAACATACTCTGGCTGAACGGCCAATGGGTTCTTGCCGACTGGGGCACAGTGCGACGTCCTGCTGGCCAGACCACCAAAGTCGGCCGGACCGCGACGGGCATCGGGACCGTGGGCTTCTCTGCCCCCGAACTGTTCACCAACCCTGACGAGCGCCCCCAGCCCTCCGGCGATATCTACAGCGTGGGCAGGGTGATCGCCTGGGCGCTGACCGGCACCGTGCCCATGCCAACAAGGAGCTGCTCCCGGCCCCCGGCCCTTGGCGCAACATCGTCAGAGCGGCCACGCAGGAGGATCCCTCCCGCCGGCCCCAGAACATCAAAGATCTGACGGCGCTCATCGAGCGTGAGCACGCCGAGATCCCTCTGGATCCTCTGGACCGTGCGACAACACTGCTTGCCCAGGCCAACAGCGGCGACACCAATGCCGCGGATGCGTTCCTCACGCTACTTACTGACCACACCGACGACTACGACCTCTATGTCGACACGCTCACTACCTTCACCACACGCCACGCCGCCTCAGCCCTCGCCAGAGACTTCGTCCAGGCCCGCAGCGTTATGCGGGGGCTGACCGCACACGTCGATGGGGACGGCAAACGGCGGGTGCAGTTCGGGGAGGCATCCCGCGTGGCAATCTGGCTGCAAGGCATCGCCGCCCGCGCGGCCAGCCAGCGGCACTGGGAGCTCCTCGAAGAGGCTATGCAGGCGATCTGCACCTGGGATGGCACGTGGAACCAGTGGAGCGCACAAGACAAGATCGGCCCCTGGCTCGCATCACTCACCGGCGATGCCGCAGCCGTCGCGGCAAGCATCCTTCGTGAATACCCCGACTCTGCACGTCACTTCAGCCATCTCGCCGACGACTCCACCAGCGACCCACGCATCCGCCAGGCAGTGCGCCAGCGCTGACCCGACCGATTCCTCCCCAACGTCGCGCCTTCTGTCCCGGGCGTCAGAGGGCACGGGGAAGGCCCCGGGCATCACGCCCGAGGCCCTCGGTTGCCGGTCCGGCTCAGGGAGCGGTCAGGCCCAGTCGATGCCGAGCTCTCGCAGTGCGTTCAGTTGTTCGGTGGTGAGTTTGTGGCGTCGGGTTTTGGTGTTGGTGACCCACACGCCCAGCTTGACGATCACCGGCTCTGCCTCGCCGTCGACCGCGATCTCCTCGCCGTGGGCGCGCGGCACCGGCCGGTGGGCGCCTTCCCGCTCGACCCACTGCGCAAGGGCCGTCAGACCCCGCTGGAATGCCTGCTGTGCCTTGCTCGGTCCCTTCGCCGTGCGCCCGGCTGCCGGGGCTGGAGGCGGCGCCTGGGCGGGCTTGACGCCCAGGGCGGTCAGCCGCTTCTGCTGCTCGGCAGCAGCCGCGCCCAGGTGGCCGGCTGTTTCTGCTGCTGGAGCCACCGTCCGATGTCGTCGCCGTCCATGAGGACGCCGGGGGCGATGTCGGGCAGCTGGCCGTCGGCGTCGACCAGGTCTGCCAGGACGCGGTGGTGGCGTTGCCAGTCGAGTGGCCAGGGGCAGTTCCAGTCCTTGTCGATCGCGGCGAGCTGCGCGCCCCGGGTCGCCGCGGTGTCCTCGTCCTTCCCGAGTCCGTTCTTGGCGCCCTTGCGCCGGAGGTTGGCCATGTACTGCCCGATGGGCACCATCTCGTCGTCTTCGCCCCACCTCTGATGACGCTCTTGAATCTGGCTGTGGCGGATATTTCGTGACGGTCAGTTCTAAACATCCATCATGACCGGCAATGTCCCTTCATCAGCATGGTGTTCGTGGGGGACGAACGGTTCTGGGATCTGGTGTGGCCTGACGTCGAGGGCCTGGTCATCGACGCGGTGGACGTCGTTGGGAACGCAGTGTGGATCGACCTGCATGCTCGGCAGCAGACGGTGACGTGCCCCTCGTGCGGCGTGACCGCTTCACGCGTGCACAGCACGTACATGCGGCGCTTGGCGGACCGCCCGCTGGGCGGGCGGCGGGTGCTGCTGCGGCTGCGGGTCCGCCGGTTCTTCTGCGACAACCGCCTGTGCTCCCGCCGGACGATGGCGGAGCAGGTACCGAGCTTGACCACGCGGCACCGGCGCCGAACCACGGCCCTCGCCCGGATGGTGCAGGCGATCGGGCTGGCCGTCGGCGGCCGGGCTGGTGCCCGGCTCTCCGGCTACCTGCCGGTGCGGACGAGCCGGGACGTGATCCTTGGGGAACTCCGAAAGCTCCCGGACCCAGCGTCCGCCCAGGTCAGGGTGCTGGGGATCGACGAGTTCGCGTTCCGCAGGGGCGCGACCTATGGCACCGTCCTCATCGACGTCGAAACGCGACGGCCCATCGACCTGTTGCCCGACCGCACCGCGGACACCGTGGCCTCCTGGCTCGCCGACCACCCCGAGATCGAGGTCATCTGCCGGGATCGGTGCAGCACCTTCAGCCAGGCCGCCGCCCGGGCGGCACCCGACGCGATCCAGGTCGCAGACAGGTGGCACTTGCTCCGCTCGCTCGCCCGTGCCGTCGAACGAACCGCCCATCAGCACCGCGTCTGCCTGCGCAAGGACGCCGAGACCGGCGAGACGGACCAGCCCCAGGAGCCCTCGGACCCCGCGTCCCTGGCGGCGTTGATCGGGCCGCCGGAGCCGAGCGACCCACCGGACGGGCAGCTCCTGGCCCGCGTCCGCCAGTGGCACACCGACATCCACCAACTACGCGAACGCGGCTGGACGATCAGCCGAATCGCCGACCGCCTGGGCCGGGACCGCAAGACCGTCCGCCACTACCTCACCACCGACCTCGACCAGATCCTCGCCTCCGCCCGCGAACGCCGCCCCAACGGCCACATCAACCGCTTCAAGCCCTACCTGCAACAACGCTTCCGCGGCGGCGCCACCAACGCCGCAGCTCTCTTCCGCTTGCGGCTTTGCCGCCTCTCGCCGGTAGAGCCGGGTCGTGGCCGGTTGGAGCAGTCCACCCTGCCAGGTGATGCCGCCTGTGGTGGCATCACGCCATGAAAGACCCCTTCGCCTCCGCGGAAGCATCTTCTCTGCTGGCCCCCGGGGGGTTCGTAGACCGGCACACCGCGCGCCGCGCCGTCGCCGGCCGTGCCCTCGATCGCGCCGACCTGGTGAACCTGCTCGACCTCCTCGGCCTGTGGCCGGGTGACGATGCGCCTTCATCAGGCACGCGGGCGGATTCCAGGCAGCGAGGGGAGCGGCCTGGCTGACACACCCCTGCCCCCCCCGGTGACGGAACACCTGCCGTCGGCGGACATGTCATAGCGAGCAGGCAGAATCGAACCGCAATGAACTCATCAACATCTCCAACTTCCTTGGCAGACCGCGACGTCGAGGGAGACCGTAGGCCACCGATCCGGTCGCGCGTCAGGCACGGCAGCCCCAGCTGCGCCGACTACGGCTGCACACGTGCGGAGTGCAAGGCCGCCGCCCGGCGGGCCCGCGCCCGGCGCGACCACGACCTCAAGGCCGGCCGCCCCGCCCGCGTCCCCTCCGCTGCCACTGCCGCCCGTGCCCGCCGGCTCCAGGAGACCGGCCTGTCGGCAGCGGACATCGCCGAGATCTCCGGAGTCGCCGTCACGCTGATCCGGCGCCTCCTGCGCCCCGACGGAACACCTGCCAACATCCACCGCACTACCGCGGACGCCATCCTCGGCATCCCTCTGAACACCACGCTCCGACGCGGCCGACTGATCCCCGGGCTGGTTGCGGCAGAGCGAGCCGCCGCTGGATCCGGGGGAGCGGGGGGCTAGAGCAGGTTGAGGTCGAGGTAGTCGAGAACCCAGGAGATGGGAGTGGCGTAGGACACCTGGGTGAAGGGGTTTCCTCCGACCAGCAGACCCACCGGGTTGACGGTCGAGTCGTAGGCCCAGACGACCGCACCCGAATCGCCGTGCGTGGAGAATGTGTAGCCGGGGTTCCTGATGGCGATCTGCCCGTCGAAGGGCAGTCCGCCGATCAGGCCGCCCCAGTAGGGGTCCTCGACCTTTCCGTAGGTGGTCTGTGTGATGCAGCCGGTCTTGCCGACCCACATGTTCATCGTGGCCCCCTGGGCCACACTCCCTATGCCGTAGAACTGGGGGCCGATCCCGGACACCATGTGTACCTGGAGCTGGCTCTGCACCACCTGATCGGGGTAGCACCAGGCCCGGGCGCAGTCGGCGTAGTTGTTGACTGTAAACGTCAGGTCGAGGCGGTAGAACTTGTCCAATATCGCGATCCGGTCGTCAGGGCAGCGGCCCCCGTCGGCGCCGGAGGGCTGCACGATGCAGGAACCGCTGGCGGCGGAGTTCACGTTGGCGATGACGTGGTTGTTGCTGACCAGGAAGATCTTGCCGGCATCCGCCGGGTCGCGGCCCCGGCCGAAGAACCCCAGAGTGCCCTGCACCCCGGAGTGATGGCTGATGGAGACTCCGCCCCCGGCCGGCCGCTGCCGGTGTGTGAGGTTTTGCAGGCTGATGATCCCGCTGTGGACGACGTGCAGGGGCAGGTCTCCGGCCGCGCGGACCCCGAGGCCGTCGACGACGAGTGCCCGTGCCGTATCGGCCGACACCGGCTCCGCCACGTACACGCGCAGCACCTCCGTGCCCGGCACGACCTCGTCCTCCGGCTCGCTCAACCCCCAGCCGAGCCCCTGGACGTTCCCCACGCCGACTAGATGGTCGGCGGGACGTGTCTGCCCCGGTCGCTGTCGGCTTCTCGCCCAGGCGAACAGCGCTTCCACGGCTTCGTCCCGCACGCTGCGGATTCTGAAGTCGCTCAGACCGCTCGCCCGTTCCACCGCCGCCCTGCTCGCCTCCGACGGCGGGTACGGGGCCACCCGGAAGCTCTCCGGTTCCTGGCCCGGGCTGCCCTCCGGAGGCAGATCCGGCGGGACCTCGAAGGGCCGGTCACCCGAGCCCAAGCCCTGCTCACTCATGACACTCGTTCCTCACCGGGCCGGCCCGCCGGTCGGTCCTAGTCATCGATGTACCGGAACTCCGGTCCGTAGGTCTTGCCGCCGCCGCCCGGGACTTCGCGGAGCATCAGGGCCCGAGCCGGTCCCTTGAGACCGACCATCTTGAAGACGGCTTCGTCGAGGAGGCCAGTCGCCGTGTCCGGGTCGTTCGCCTGCCAGGCGTCCTCCAGCAGGTCCAGCATCCGGCTGTACGCCTGGTTGCCCTGGTCCAGCAGGTCTTGTGTCTCGGCGTCGGGGGTCGGCTGCCCCGGCGCTCCCCAGCCGTCGTCGGGCACCGTGCCCATCGGGCGGGTGCCGGGCATCGCGATGACGTCCCCGGTGAACTCCCACCGGTCCGGGTTCTCGGCGACCTTGACCAGCTTGCGGCCGTGGAAGAGCTCCCGGAAGACGTAGAAGTGGGCGAGCTCGTCGGTCACTCCGGGGTGCGGGTTCTCCGGCGAGGCGGAGGTGCCCTCGCCCTGCTCCTTGATCACCTCGATGGCCGCCTCGACGTCGGCGAGCGAGTTGAGTGCCACGAGGCTGTTTCCCGCGCCATGGTGCTGCATGTCCCGTTCGAGCTGGTGAGCCCCGGTGATCAGTTCCGCGTGGTCCTGGAACGCCTCCAGGATCGCGGTGTAGAACGCGCCGATGGAGGTGTGCGACCGGGCCTCCGCGATCGGGTCGTCGGGCTCCTCGATCTGCGCGAACAGATCCAGGGACTCCTTCGACAGCCCGCTCAGGAAGACGGTCAGCGACGGACGTACGCCGCCGGGCAGCGGACCGGGGTACTTCGGCACCGTGTGCACGTCGCCGAGGCGGGGGACTCCGCCGATGGTGGTGAGCATGTTCCCGGCGAGGCCGAGGTGGGACATCTCGTCGAAGACGATCCGCTTGAACGCCTTCAACACGGTCCCGCTCTGGGGCTCGATGGACCACATCGCGGACAAGTACGGGGGAAGGGTAGCGAGTTCCAGCATCAGCGCCTGCTGAAGCGACTCCTTCAGCCAGTCGGCGTCGCGGCGCTCGGCGGGCTTCTCCATCAGTTCGACGATCCGGTTGCTCCGGTATTTGAGAAGCGACGTCATGGATAGCCCCTTCCGTGCCGCTTTTGCGCCCTTTTGTTCATGGAAAAGGGTAGGCGGGTGCCGTCAGCGCCTTGTCATTGCGCCGTCATCGGTAGGCCGCCGGAATCATCCGGGCGAGCTGAGCGGACGGCTCCAGGCCCAGCTCGTCCCGGAGCAGCAGCCGGTACGCGCGGTAGTGCCGTACGGCCTCGATCACATTGCCCTCCGACAGGTGCGCCGCTACGACCGCCCGGTGCGCGCTCTCCCGGAGCGGCTCGATCCGTACACTCGCAAGCGCCGCCTCCAGGGCCAGAGCCGGGCTGCCCTGCCGGGTCAGCCTGTCCGCCAGGGCGTCCAGCGCGTGCAGCCGCAGCTGGCGCAGCCGCTCACGATCGAGGAGCACCCACTCCTCGTCCCAGCCGGGCAGCAGCTCACCGCCGCCCAGCAGGACCGGTGGCGCGGGGTCGTGCGGGGGCGGAGCCTCCGCACGCACGACGCTGAGCGCCGTCTCGGCCAGGGCGTGGGCGTCCACCCGCAGGGCGTCGGTGAGCGCCACGGACTCCCCGCTGCACCGCACGAGCGGCCGGTCGCCGTGCGGCAGCTTCCACAAGGTGGTGCGCAGACTGCCCCGAGCATGCTCCTCGGTGACATCGGGCCACAGCGTCCCGGCGAGGACGCTGCGACTGACGCGCCCGCGCAGCCCGACGAAGGCGAGGAGCCGCTGCGCGTTGCCGCACAGATCTACTGGCCCGGCGGTGGACTCCAGACGGAACTGGCCGAGCAGCCGCAGCTGAGGAGGAGTGACGGTCGACATCTGCCCTTCTCCCAGGGTGCGTTGGCGGGAACGACCGAGCCGAGCAGGCGTCTTCCACCGTACGTCGGGAGACCGGTGGCGGCGCGCCGAGCCGGGCCTTCCGGGCCACCAGAGCCAGCAGACCCCGCAAAGTAGTCCCGCATCCGCCACCGCAGATCCGCCCGCCCGAACCGGAGCGGGCGGGGATCGAGGGGCCCTCGCCCTTCTACTACGGCCTCAAGGCTGTCGAGCTCGAATCCGCAGTTAACTCCGAGTGCGGCCGTCCGGGAACAGGCGACTCCTAAACATGCGAGTGCACCAGTCTCCTGCCTCGAATACCGATCGCTTCGAATAGCGCCTCCCGCCAGCTGGTGCGCGTTGTCAGCTGCCGGTGACGGGCCTCGCGTACTGTCACGCGCTTCCTGGCTGGCTTGGCTGTCAGGCGGACAAGGGATGGTCAGTGGCGGGCGACGGTAGAGGATGCCGTTCAAACAGGCTTGGGGGTGCTGGCGCACAACTTGGCTGTGGCTTCTATGCCTCTGCGGACTCCGGACCGCCAGATAGTGCCTGTGGTCGTGACCTTGGCGGCCAGATGGCCATAGATCTCGAGGGCGTCGTCCAAGCCTGTGGGGGAGCAGCGTCGCTTGGACAATATCAGCCGATGTCGCTCGTGCCAGTCGTACAGTTCGCGGATCGCTGGCGCTGATGTGTGCCAGCACGCTGCGCGTACCTGGTTCTCCAGGCAGGCCGGCAGGCGGAAGGTCAGCTTCTCCGGGTAGCCGCCTTGCTTCGCACCCGGCCAGCGCCCTGTGTTGCGGGCTTTCGGCGGGTAGAGCGGCCAGGGGTGGTCCCAGCCCCGCTCCTTCAACTCCTGCCGTACACCGAAGGCTACCAAGGCATCCAGAGTGTCTAGCAGTTCGCCCTCGTTCCGTATGACGGACAGCCTCTTGCGCCAGGCAGCGCGTACCTCGGCGGCGAAACGGCGGCTGAGCCGCTGGGTGCTCCATTGGGAATCGGCCGCAATAGCTGCCCGCCGCTTCCGTTCCCGCTTCAACAATTCATTCAGCTCGCCCCGTGTTCCGTAAGCCACTCGAGCGGTAACTGGAACCGTGCCTTCATCTTTCATGGCGCTCATCATGCACTACTTAGCTTGCAAGTTTCGGGGCGTCAAACAAGCCGATTAATCGGTGAACTCTCGAGTTGCAGGCGTAACTGGACATGTGCAAGCTGGTGTTCAATCGGGAAATCCGACCACGTGCTCCTGATGTGGAACACGAAAGGAAGAGGGAAATGACCACCACTCCGTCAGTGATCCAATCCTCGTTCGAGGTGCACAGTCCTGAGGCAGCGTCAGACCAATGGCGTCGCCTCGCCGGAATCGATTCCGGCCTCGAGGCAGTCATGAGTGCTCTGCCGAGCCGGATGCGCCTGGCCAAGGACGAGCCGCTACGCGAAGGGAAGGCCATCGGCTTCGCTTCCACTACCACCCTGGACGGCCCCCTCCCCGTGCCCGCCGGCGTCTCCGTGCGGGAAGAGGTGACCAAGTTGAACCACCTCATGGTCGCCAGAACCTTCGAAGGTCCGAACGGCGCGCAAGTGGCCGCTTGCGCGACCCTCATCGAGGTGCCGGGAACGGACCTCAAGACGGTGGACGTGTTCGTCCTCGAATCCCAGGACGGCGACCTCCTCAACGCGAAGGAACTTGTGGTCGCTTCGGGCGTTCTCGAGGAGCGGGACGGCTGGTGGGACGCGCTGACCGGATGCCTCGGCCGCGACTGCGGCGGCGTCTGTCTGAGCGCCGCGCTCACCTGCCCGAAGGTGAACTGGGCTGCTTTCCTCATCTGTCTCGCCGGCCGGTGCGGGGTGTGCGTGCTGAAGTGCGCCGCCTGCGCCACGTGCGACTGCTCCTGGTGGTGCAAGTGGGCGGCCGGATGCTGTGACCAGTGATCGAAAAGGGGAACACGTGAACGCAGTACGCTGGATGGAGATTCCCGTCCAACCAGCCTCAGGAAAAAACGAATCGCCTACCGTGAAATACGGGATCGGTAACTCGGTAGTGGTGTACGGAATCGATTCGGCGTACGTAGGATGCGCCGACGAAGTCACTATCGCCGAACTGCTCCGGCATCCCGACGTGCGCCCGCTGAATGCGGACGACCTGCGGCGAATCGATCCTCTTCCGGGCCTGCCGCTGACATGGGAGAGCCTGGAAGCTCAAATCCCTGGCCAAAGCAGCCAACATCACCTCCGGGGCGGTGTAATCGGCCTGGGCGACCTCATTTCATCGATCACCCGGCGAGCCCGCATCCCTGAATGCGGTGCCTGCACGCGTCGCCGCAAAGGGCTGAACCGCATCACCGTCTGGGGATGGTGGCGAGCCCGCCCAGCAGAAGCCTGAAGCAGAGCGCCCTTGCTCCACGCTGCGTGGGGCACAGCTAGCTGTGCCCCACGCCTTCGTGGCCAGAGCCGTTGCGCAACGAAGTGAACGGCTTTGACCACCCGCAGACAGCCCCAGAAGTGCACTGATCCGGTCCCCCCCCCGCACACAACGGATTCAGCACCCTGCTCAGGGTGTTCATCGGACAACCATCAGTCCAGGAGGTTCGGCATGGCCAATCAAGGTGACAACAAGATCGCTGCCGATCGCGTCTTCTCCGTCGAGGAGGGCATCCAGCTGAAGAAAGAGGTAACTCTGCGCAACGAAGCCAAGAGGTGGCGTTGGATGGGCAACTATGGAAGCCCTGAGGATGCTGCCGCTGTTGCGAATGCGGCACCGCCGAGTCTGGCCGGAGAAGTGATGTTCACGATCAACGGCGGCTTGGTGCCGGCGTGGATGTTCTATTAGCCTCGCCGTTTCACTTGGGACGGCTGGCTGTGGGGCGGAAACGCGAAAGTGCCTTCCTGACCTGGAAAGATGAACCTTGCTGAGGGGTTCTGTCGGTCCAGGCGGAGGGCACTTTCTACGTGCAGGCTATCGGGTTGCGTCCCAGGGTCCAGGTCAGTGCCGATGGTTCGGGGGTGGTCGGTCATGCCGGGGCACGGTTGCTGGCTGATCTCGCTGATGCCACCGGGCTCACCGCCGCGTACTCCACCGCGCTCAGGCCGCTCCGGCCGCGCGGGACCGGGCATGATCCGGGCCGGATCGCCACCGATCTGGCGGTGATGCTCGCCGACGGCGGCGAGGCCCTTGCGGATCTGGCCGTACTGCGCGACCAAGCAGAGGTGTTCGGTTCGGTCGCCTCGGCCCCGACTGCCTGGCGGCTGCTCGCCGACACCGATGGGAGGGCACTGTCTTCTCTGCGCTCGGCCCGTGCTCAGGCCCGGGAAGTGGCCTGGCTGCAGGCCGCCGAGCAAGGCGAGGGCATTCCCGCAGCCCGTGCCGCGGGACGCATTCTGCCCGGGCTGGTCCTGGACCTCGACGCCACGCTGGTCACCTGCCACTCTGAGAAAGAGCAGGCCGCACCCACGTATAAGGGCGGCTTCGGCTTCCACCCGCTGTTGTGCTTCCTGGCCAACACGGGCGAGGCACTGTCCGGCCGGCTGCGGCCCGGGAACGCTGGCGCCAACACCGCCGCCGACCACATCACGGTGCTCGACCAGGCACTCGCGCAGATCCCCGACGCCCACCGGCACGGCACCGACATCCTGATCCGCACCGACAGTGCCGGATCCGCGAAAGCCTTCCTCGCCCACGTCCGCGACGTGCGGAAGCGAGGAATCCGTACCTTCTTCTCGGTCGGATACTCCATCACCGAGCCGGTCCGCCGCGCTGTCCGGGCCATGCCCGACCGTCTCTGGCATCCCGCCCTGGACCAGGACGGGACTCTGCGTGGTGGCGCCGAGGTCACCGAGCTGACCGGCATGGTCGACCTGACCGGCTACCCGGCCGGCACCCGCATCATCGTGCGCCGAGAGCGGCCGCACCCCGGCCCCCAGCTGTCCCTGTTCGACCAGGACGAGGGCTTGCGGCATCAGGTGTTCCTCACCGACACCCCGTCCTGCGGTGGTGGTTCCGCCCAGTTCCTGGAGGTTCGCCACCGCGGGCATGCCACCGTCGAGGACCACATCCGGTGCGGCAAGACCACCGGCTTCGGCCGCTTCCCCTCCCGCGACTTCGACATCAACACTGCCTGGCTCGAACTCAGCCTCGCGGCAATCGATCTGCTGGCCTGGACCCGTGTCCTGCTGCTGGACGGCGAACTCGCCACAGCCCTGTCACGAAGCCCGGCGACATCAGCGCCCGTGCCGCGGCATCCTTCGGGGTCGCACGGGAAACCCTTCAGGTCACGACGGGTACCCGCCCCACGACCGCAGCCAGCGGCTCTGGTGCCGGCATGACGATGCGGACTGCTGGCGACGAGGCAGTGGTGACCGTGGCGTCATCAGCCGCTAACCACGGCCTGGAGCAGCGCGGGTTGACGTTCCATGGCTTCCGGGCCACCTATTCGGCCACCAGCGGCCAGCTCGTGGACGCCTGCTGGGGGCAGCTGTGCCGTCGCTGACACCAGCTGCCCAGCCTCTAGTCAAGGAGTCCTCCGTGCCGGACGCCAGCCTGGCCATACCCGGCCGCCCACGCCGACGTCGTACCGCGGTGGTAGCCCTGTCATCTGTACTGACCCTCGTCGCTGGCCTCGGCTCAGCCGCTGCCGCCCACGCACAACCGGCTGCGCCGTACGGCCCACGAGCCACGGCGGCTGTGGCACAGCAGGAAGACCTGCGGACCGAGTGCGCCAAACAGCCGGAGGCGAAATCACGGAAGGGCTGGGTCAAAAGCCGCTTCGAAACATGCGTCTTCCAGCCCGTCTATCTCAAGCTCATGGACGACAAGGGGCGGATGCGCGGAGAGCTCTGGTTCGACCTGTGGATCCTTGGGTTCTCCTACGATGGGTCCCGGCGTGTCGATTACACGAGCAGCATCGAGAACATCCACACCAAGGCTGTAGCCGGCGAGAACCCCGCGAACTGGAAAATCAGGCAGAGCTTCAGCCGCACCATCAACGCCTCCCAGAGCGACCCGAACCCGAAGATGACCGAACCCTCGGTCACCAGTCGCGATGAGAACATCGCGCAGTGGACAGCCAAGCCCTTCTGGCAGCTCGACTACACCTCGCCCGACACGGGAAAGCTCGACCCTGTCAACAAGCAGGTCGTATCCGGGATGGTCAGCCTGGAGATGCAAGTCACCTCGCCCACAGCGGTGCCCTGGACCGACCCCGTCATGGCCTACTCCAGCGTCCGCTTCGACTACGCCGGGCCGACAGCCGGCAAGTACAAGGGCACTGTGTTCAGCGAAGCGCGGGTCGAGCTCGTGATGAGCCTGAAAGACCCGGCGGTAGACCAGAGCGCCCGCCACATCCTTGACGCCCAGCAGCTTCCCGAGCGCACCTTCCCGTCCTGGGCCGGCAAGACCGTGCCCGGTGCCACCGAACCCCTGCACCGCCTTGTCAACAGCGACCAGCAGGCCGAAAACCGCAAGAAGGCGATCGCCACCTGCAACGACGTCTGGGGCGACTACAGCGGGACAAAACTCCAGTGTGACGAGTACCCCTTCGCTTCTGTGAGCGTTCACGTTTTTCCCAATCTCGGGTGGTTTGAGCGTCATGTAATTCCTCATCCCGACTTCTCCTAATTGGCCATGGGTACGACGGAGTTCGGGATCGAGGGACCTGGTCATCGCGGAGGCGCGTGGGCGGCCCTGGGCCTGTGGTTCGGAAGGCCGATGGTCAGCCCGGATGGCAAGGAGAACGTTCGTCGTGGTCGACATCACCGAGATCTACGTCCACTGGTACGCGGGCCGCTCGAAGAGCGAGCTGGCCGCGTCGCTGGGGGTGGACCGCAAGACGATCAGGAAGTACCTGGAGCCGGCGGAGGCGTCCGGGATCACGCCGGGCGGGCCGCCGATGCGGGAGGCCGATTGGGCCAAGCTGATCAAGAGCTGGTTTCCCGAACTCGCTGACCGGCGGCTGCGGCAGATCACCTGGCCTGACATCGACCAGCACCGCGACTACATCAAGAACCTGCTGGGGACGGTGACCGTCTCCACGATCCACCAGCGGCTGCGGGACGAGCACAAGCTGGACGTGTCGATCTCCTCGTTCCGCCGTTGGGTGCACGCCACGCTGCCCGATGAGACGACAAGGTCGCAGGTCACGGTCTTGCGCGATGATGTCGAGCCTGGCTCGGAGGCTCAGATCGACTACGGGCACCTGGGCCAGTGGACCAATCCGAAGACGGGCAAGCGGCACCGGATCCGGGCCTTCGTGATGGTGCTGCCTTGCTCGCGGCACAAGTTCGTCCGCCCGGTCCTCTACCTGCACCAGCATGCCTGGACCGAGGCCCACGTCGCCGCCTTCCGCTACTTCGGGGGCGTCCCTCGCCGGCTGGTGCCGGATAACCTGCGGACCGGCGTCGACAAGCCTGATCTCTACGATCCGAAGATCAACAAGGCGTATGCCGAGCTCGCCACCCACTACGGGGCCTTGGTCGATCCGGCCCGCGCGGCCCGGCCCAAGGACAAGCCGCGGGTCGAGCGGCCGATGCCCTACATCCGTGACTCGTTCTGGCGGGGTCGGGAGTTCACCTCGATCGAGCACATGCAGGCCGAGGCTGTGACCTGGAGCCAGAAGGTGGCGGGCCGCCGGCAGTGCCGGCCGTTGCAGGAGCCGCCCCGATGGCGGTGTTCGAGGCCGTCGAAGCCGAGACCCTGCTGCCGCTGCCGCCCACCCCGTTCGTGCTGGCCCGCTGGTCGACGGCGCTGGTCGGGCCGGACATCCACATCAAGGTCGGCCGCACCCTCTACTCGGTTCCCTGGAAACTGATCGGCCGCAGGGTCGACGTCCGCTCGACCGCCACGATGGTGCAGATCTTCCTCGACGGCGACCTGGTCAAGACCCACGTGGCACTTGAGCAGGGCAAACGCACCGACAGGACCGACTATCCGCCGGAGAAGATCGCCTTCCAGATGCGCACGCCGATCTGGTGCCGGACCCAGGCATCCGAGGTCGGAGACGCCTGCCGGACCGTCGTCGACCAACTGCTGGAGGTCAACGCCCTCTACCGGCTCCGCGCCGCCCAGGGGATCCTCGGTCTGAAGAAGAAGTACGGCGACGCGAGGCTCGAGGCCGCCTGCGCGAGGGCCATCACCGTCGGAGATCCGTCCTACCGCACCATCAAGGGCATCCTGATCGCCGGCACCGAGACCGATCCGGAGCCCGAATCCAGCGGCGACGCGGGAGCCGCAGCCTTCCTCCACGGGCCCAAGCGGCTGTTCGCCTCCGTCGCCCCGTCCGAGACGGCGGACGAGATCCACGACGACCAGGTCCACGGCGAAGCTGAGGGAAGCATCTGATGAGCGTGATGGATTCTGCCCTGCGTGAGTCGCTGAAGTCGCTGCGGCTCTCGGGGATGCTGGAGACCCTCGATGCCGCCTGGCTCAGGCCCACGGCGGCGAACTCGGGCATCTGGACTTCCTCCAGGTCCTCTGCCAGGACGAGATCACCCGCCGTGAGACGGTCGCTTTCCAGCGGCGTCTGGCGCGGGCGAAGTTCGAGCAGCAGGTCACCCTGGAGGAGTTCGACTTCACCGCCTCCTCGAAGCTCCCGGCCGCCCAGATCCGCGACCTCGGGGCCCTGCGCTGGCTCCATTCGGGCGAGTCGGTCATCCTCTTCGGCCCGGTCGGGGTCGAAAAGACACACGTCGCCCAGGTCCTCGGCCATCTTGCGGTTCGCCAGGGCGCCCACGTCCGGTTCGACAAGACCAGCCGGATTCTCGCGGACCTCGCCGGCGGCCATGCGGACCGCACCTGGGACAAGCGGATCCGTGAACTGGTACGGCCCGACGTGCTCATCCTCGACGACTTCGCCATGCGCCAGCTCGGAGCGTCCCAGGCCGATGACCTCTATGAGCTGGTCAGCGAACGGCAGGGACGGTCTTTGATCATCACCAGCAACCGGGCGCCCAGCGACTGGTATCCCCTCTTCCCGAACCCGGTCGTCGCCGAGTCGCTGCTGGACCGGCTGATCAACACCAGTCACCAGGTCATCATGAACGGCCCCAGCTACCGCCCGAACAAGCGGCCCAGGAACCCCACTGACAAGAACGGAAAGACGACCTCATAGGGAGATCTGCCCACCGCATCACTGGGGTCGGTGCCTGCCCTGCTGAAGGCCAGGCACCGATCCCTCACGGCACCGCGCTGCCGGTTCCGCTAGTCGATATTGATGTTGAAGGTGGACGTGCTGCCATCCGCAGCGGTCAACGTGACCGGCCCGAACGTGATGATCGCGACGGAGTTGCCGCCCGGGCCCCTATAGAAGCCGGCTGCCCTGGTGATCCGGACGGCCAGAGCCGCGAGGGTTGCCGCCGTCTGCTCGTCGGCGTCGACCTTCGGTTGGGCCAGAGCGTGATGGCCATGTGCTTCTGCCCAGTCCCGAACGCTTCGGGCGTCGCGGCTCATCTCCGGGAGGATGCTCTCGTTCGCCCAGGCCCACAGCCACGAGCCCGACGAAGGGCTGAAGCTCGCCAGGATCTGCGCGGGCGCCGTCGCGGTCTTCTCGGGGAAGGTCCACGTGATGAGGCCCGTCCTCTGATCCAGGCCCCAGCGGTCCGCCGAGCCCAGCCCCCAGGACACGTGCGCCCGAGCCAGCTGGTCGATCGCGTCTTCGCCCTGCAGCAGCAGCGTGCTCAGGTCAGCCGGATCCACTCCCTGAGCAGGGCTCTCCGACTTCCTGGCCCGCTTGAACAATCCCATGCCGCGAAGTCTGCCAGAGGCCGCAGACCACCCGACGACCCCCTCATGCCCAGGCCCCACGCCAGCCGACCAGGTGGGGAATTACGTGAACTTACCCCTGGGGAATAACGCGAACGTTCACAGCTTCGACCAAGGAAGGCGCTAACGCCCCGGGCAACCGGTGCTCCGCCCGGCTCATCGAGGGCAGCGACAATGAAACGGGCGGCCGCCGCCTCAACGAGATGTTCACCCTCAACCGCATCATCGACGGAGACCCGTTCTACGTGAAGATCACTCCTTGACCTCCTAGGGAGACCGCAGATGCCTCTCATTGCCGACTGCAGCATCACCGCACGACCAGACCGCGGAATCATCGAGGTCTACGACTCGGACGCCTACATCGGCGACGACGAAGCACTGACGGAGTCAAGGAGCCAGGTGGTCGCCGGAAACGGCTATCACCTGTACCTGCACAGCCTTCAGCCGGACATCCCGGTACAGATCAACATCAGGATCTGGGATGCTCCGCAACCACCACCCGCAGACGCCGAAGGCGCGACCACGGTGACTCTCGAAGCGGAAACCGGCCTGCTCGTCGTCAACCAGCTCACCTACGGACCGGCTGGCGATATGACCCTGCCGCGCTCCGGAGTCTACGGCGGATACGCGACATGGACCGGACGGCAGGACACCGCCGCATATCACGAAGCGATGATCCGGCGTGCCGTTCAAGAACAGTGGGGCCCCGACCAGATCGGGGCATCGTGGGAACAGTGTTCGTCCACAGAGCAGTACACCCTCGACCTCTGGTTCGTCCGCGAATCCGAACTCGACGACGAGGATGACTGACAGCCGCATCGGACCCTCGGGAGCACGAGCGTGTCGAGCAGTCGCCTCACTGGGCGGCTGCTCGACAGGCCGGACGGTATGTACCCGACTCGCCGTCTTGCCTCTCGAGTCTCCTGAGGCGCCAGCCGGGTTCAGATCCCGGCGAGGCTGAGGCAGCGAGGCCCGACGGCCGCACGTCGGGTCTCGGGCCTCGCGACGGGGGCTCGTCGCAGACGGACCCCGCTGCGACACCTTCACGCCGGCGCGG
>NZ_JBEZWL010000059.1:0-43622 GCF_040648015.1 Streptomyces sp. NPDC029216
CGCCACGGGGTCCCCGCCCCCCCCCCCCCCCGGCGGGCGGGCCCGGGCCCCCACCGCCCCGCGCCCGGCCCTGATCCGCATCCCCTAAGCGGCCTCCTCCCACGGCCAGTCGGCGTTCCGGCCGCCCTCGATCAGGGAGACCATGCGGAACGCCGCGTCCGTGAGCCCGCCGAAGGTGTGCCGGTTCGCCGCCCCGGAGGGGGCGTGGCCCACCCGGTACCCGGCGAGGTTCCACGTGTAGACGGGGACCTTCTCAGGCACCACGGCCGTCGGGTCGCCGCCGTAGTGGTACGTGGCCTGCTCGTCGGTGACGATCAGGACCCGGTCGTGGCCCTTGTAGTGCCGGCGCACGGCCTCCGCGGTGTTCGTACCGCCGAGGCTCCCGAACCGCTCCAGCACCTTGAGCACCGACTCGCCCCGCCGGTACGCGACCTCCTTGCTCCCGGTCCCGAACTGCACCAGGTCCGCCCGCTCGGCCCGCAGGGCCAGCGCCGCGCCGAAGACGGCGGCCGCGTCGGCCCGGTTGAGCTGCGAGCGCGCCGACAGCGGCGACCACATCGACCCGGAGCGGTCGACCAGGACCAGCGTCCGCCCGGGCAGCTCCGGCACGTTGGCCAGCGAATGCCCGAGCGCCTTCTCCAGCGGGTACGACCAGCGCAGCGAGGGCGCGTGCTGGTACGCGGCCAGGTAGCGGAAGGGGAACTGCCGCGACCGGGCGACCGACTCCGGATCGCTCACCTTCGCCGCGACCCGCTCCGCCACCGCGTCCGAGACCCCGGCCTGGTCGAAGTTGCGCAGGTTCCGCAGCAGGGCCATCGCGCCCATCGACGGGATGACCGCCTCCCACGCGGCCGCGTCCATGGGCCCCTGGAGCCAGCCGGCCAGCGCCTCCCACGTCATGCCCGCCTCCGCGAGCCGCTCGGCGCCGTCCCCGGCGGTGACCACGGCCCTGCGCCGCTCCACCGGCAGCTCCATGAGCTCCCGGTGGGCGGTCAGGGTGCGGTTGCCGGCCGGCACCTCGGCGGTCTCGGGGTGGTGGCGCCGGTCGAGGGCGTACCGGAACAGCTCGCCCTGCCAGGGCTTGGCCGGGTCGGGCGAGGCGTGCACCAGGTTCAGCACGTCACCGAAGCGGTAGCCCTTGGAGGCCGTGTCGTACTTCAGCAGCGAGGCACCGGAGTAGAGCCGGCGCACGGCGTCGGCGATGCCGCGCTTCACGGGCTTGGGCACGTTCCGGCCGTACGCGGCCGTCCAGTAGGCCAGCAGCTCTCCCGGCTCGTCGGCGCGCAGCAGCACCGAGTCCACGACCTGCCGGTTCGAGGGGCCCTCCGTCGCACCGGCGTCGAGGCGCGCCTTGACGTACTCGGCGGCGCCGACGAGGGAGGCCGTACGCATGCTGCCGTCGCGGCGCAGCCAGCGCAGCAGGCCGGCGGTCCACTCCGGATCCTCGACGGCGAGCCTGCGCACCAGCGCGGTGTAGCGGTCGTCGCGCTCCCCGCCGGCTTCGTAGGCGGTGTCCTGCGTGACGAAGTTGGCGACGGCCAGCAGGAACAGCTCGGAGCGGGCGTCGCGGAGGAAGCCGGGGCTGCCGTGGTGGTTGGCGGCGCGCCGGCCCGTGGAGCGCACGGGCGAGGCGGGCGCGGTCTTGGACGCGCGCTGGTTGAAACGAGCCATGTGAATCCCCCCGAATTCATGGGCGCAGAGGCAGAAGAGGGGGGAGGCGTGCCGTGTGGGGGATGCCCGAGGTCAGGGTCGGCGGCGGTACATATATGCCCGGCGAGCTTCCAAGCTGCTCCACCGGCCCTCGCCCTCGCGGGTGTCGGGCCGGGTGGGATTCGAACCCACGACCTCCGGGTCCCCGAAGTAACCGTCGCCTGCGCACCGGGCATCCCCCACGCGGGCCTCCCGAGATCAGAAGTGGCTGCGGCGTGATTTCTGCAAGAAGTAGCCGCTGCCGGGCGCACCGGGAGGTGCGTGACGAAAAGTGTCCAGAGAACAAGGCCGGCGAAACCACAAGGTGCTCTGCCAACTGAGCTACACCGGCACGAGTACCGGTGGCGGGACTCGAACCCGCGACCACCCGATGAGTAGTCGAAGTAGGTCTCGCCTTCGCACCTGGACACCCACGACGTTAGGTCCCGCCCCGGGGACCCCGCCACGTATTTACGAGGCCCCCGGTCCCTCAGGAGGCCCCTTCACGCAGCCGGGTCCGCGCCTCCATCAGCGCGAAGCCCAGCAGGTTCAGGCCCCGCCAGCTCGCCGGGTCCAGGACGCGGTCGTCGTCCGGGGGCAGCCCGATGCCCCAGATGCGGTCCACCGGGCTCGCCTCCACCAGCACCCGCGACCCCGTACCCAGCAGGTACGCGCGCAGCGCCGGGTCGGAGCCGAACTTGTGCACGCTGCCCGCCACGACCAGCGCGAACCGCTCCCGCTCCCATATCGCCTCGTCGAAGCCGCGCACCAGCCGCCCGGCGTTCTTGGCCTGGGCCGGAGTCCTCGCCTCCAGCGCCGCCCGCTCCGCCTCCGGGTCCTCGAACAGACGGGCCTTTCCGGCCATCATCCAGTGCTCGGCCGTCGCGTAGCGGACGTCACCCACAGTGAAGGGCGACGGCCACCACTGGCTCAGACAGCTCGGCCCCAGGCTCCCGTCGGGCCGCGGCCGGTGCCCCCAGAAGGGCAGGAACTTCACCCGCTCACCACGGCTGACCTGCCGGATCAAGGCGTCGATCTTCTCCATGCACGCGAGTCTGTCAGCCACCACTGACACTTCGTACGGGATTTGCGGCGCGCCTCGACACATGGTCGACCGATTCCGTCGCGTAATCAAAAGGCAACAACGGAATCCCTTGGCGGAGGGGAAGCCCTCTGTCAGGATCGGCACTCAATTCGAGCTGTACCTACGGAGAGCGTGAGAGCGTGATGGGTAACCGCTTCCAGGTCAAGGACCGCTTCGCAGACGGCGCGCAGTACATCGACGGCCGGCTCCGGGCCGGCACCTCGGGGCGGTCGCACACCGTGGTCGACCCCGCCACCGGCCAGGAGGTGCTCACCTATGAGCTGGCCGGTCCGGCCGACGTGGACGAGGCCGTCGCCGCCGCCAAGCGGGCCTTCCCGGCCTGGTCGGCCGCCACCCCCGGCGAGCGCTCGGACGCCCTGCACCGGCTGGCCGCCGTACTCACCCAGCAGGCGGAGGACTTCGCGTACGCCGAGTCCCTGCAGTGCGGCAAGCCGCTCAAGCTGTCCACCGAGTTCGACGTCCCCGGGACCATCGACAACACCGCCTTCTTCGCCGGCGCGGCCCGCCACCTCCAGGGCCAGGCGGCCGGCGAGTACTCCGGCGACCACACCTCCTACGTACGCCGCGAGGCCATCGGCGTGGTCGGCTCCATCGCCCCCTGGAACTACCCCCTCCAGATGGCCGCCTGGAAGATCCTCCCGGCCGTCGCCGCGGGCAACACCATCGTCCTCAAGCCCGCCGAGCTCACCCCCCTAACCTCCCTGATGTTCGCCCAGGCGGCCCGGGAGGCCGGCATCCCCGACGGGGTGATCAACATCGTCACCGGCGCCGGCCGCGACGCGGGCGAGCACCTGGTCGGCCACCCCGACGTGGTCATGACCTCCTTCACCGGCTCCACCGCCGTCGGCAAGCGGGTCGCCGAGATCGCCACCGCCACCGTCAAGCGGCTCCACCTGGAGCTCGGCGGCAAGGCCCCCTTCGTGGTGTTCGACGACGCCGACGTGGAGGCCGCCGCCCACGGCGCCGTCGCCGCCTCCCTCATCAACACCGGCCAGGACTGCACCGCCGCCACCCGCGCCTACGTCCAGCGCCCCCTGTTCGACGCCTTCACCGCCCGCGTCGCCGAGCTGATGGAGACCGTCCGCCTGGGCGACCCCTTCGCCGCCTCCACCGACCTCGGCCCGCTGGTCTCCCACGCCCAGCGCGACCGCGTCGCCGCCTTCGTCGAGCGCGCCCGCGCGTACGCCACCGTCGTCACCGGCGGCGAGATCCCCCGGGGGGAGCTGGCCGAGGGCGCCTACTACCGGCCCACCCTGATCACCGGCGCCGCCCAGGACAGCGAGGCCGTCCAGTCCGAGATCTTCGGCCCGGTCCTCGTCGCCCTGCCCTTCGACACCGACGACGAGGGCCTCGCCCTGGCCAACGACACCCCGTACGGCCTCGCCGCCTCCGCCTGGACCCGGGACCTCTACCGGGCGGGCCGGGCCACCCGCGAGCTCAAGGCCGGCTGCGTCTGGGTCAACGACCACATCCCGATCATCAGTGAGATGCCGCACGGAGGCTACAAGGCGAGTGGCTTCGGAAAGGACATGAGCTCGTACTCTTTCGAGGAATACACGCAGGTCAAGCACGTGATGTACGACAACACCGCGGTAGCCGCCAAGGACTGGCACCGCACGATCTTCGGGGACCGATAGCAACCGCCGCCCGACCAGCGGCCCTCCCTCCCGAAAGGGCAACGCGCATGGAGCAGTTCGAGCCCGACCGCCTCTCGGCGGCGCAACTCGCCGCGATGCGGCGCAGTCTCACCAGTGGCCGCGGCGCCCTCACCCGCCGCTCGCTGCTGCGCGCCTCCGGAGCCGGGGCGCTCACCCTGGGCGGCCTCGCCGCCCTCACCGCCTGCGGAATCCCGCCCGCCAAGCGCGAGGGCCAGGCGGCACCGTCCGACGACCACTCGGCCCAGGAGAAGGAGATCAACTTCTCCAACTGGACCGAGTACATGGACACGAGCGACGACGAGAAGTCCCGCCCGACGCTGGAGGCGTTCGCCAAGCGCACCGGCATAGAGGTCAAGTACACCGAGGACATCAACGACAACGTCGAGTTCTTCGGCAAGATCCGCCCGCAGCTCGCGGCCGGCCAGGACACCGGCCGCGACCTGATCGTGGTCACCGACTGGCTCGCCGCCCGCATCATCCGCCTCGGCTGGGCGCAGAAGCTGGACCCGTCGAACCTCCCCCACGCCTACGCCAACCTGATCCCCCAGTTCCGCAACCCCGACTGGGACCCGGGCCGCGCCCACAGCTACCCCTGGACCGGCATCGACACCGTCATCGCCTACAACGCCAAGGCCACCGGCGGCAAGAAGGTCGACTCCGTCACCCAGCTGCTCGACGACCCCACCCTCAAGGGCCGCGTCGGCTTCCTCACCGAGATGCGCGACACCGTCGGCATGACCCTCCTCGACCAGGGCAAGGACCCGGCGAAGTTCACCACCGCGGACTACGACGCCGCCATCGGCCGCCTCCAGAAGGGCGTGGACACCAAGCAGATCCGCCGCTTCACCGGCAACGACTACACCGCTGACCTCGACAAGGGCGACCTGGCGGCCTGCCTCGCCTGGGCGGGCGACGTCATCCAGCTCCAGGCCGGCAACCCCGACATCCAATACGCCATCCCGGCCGCCGGCTACATCACCTCCAGCGACAACCTGCTGGTCCCCGCCAAGGCCCGCCACAAGGCCAACGCCGAAAAGCTCATCGACTACTACTACGAGCCCGAAGTGGCAGCGCAGCTGGCCGCGTTCATCAGCTACGTGTGCCCGGTCGACGGGGTCAAGGACGAGCTCGCCAAGATCAAGCCGGAGCTCGCGGACAACCCGCTGATCGTCCCGGACAAGGAGATGGCCGCCAAGGCCCACGCCTTCCGCTCCCTCAGCAGCGAGGAAGAGACGGCGTTCGAGGAGAAGTTCGCCAAGCTCATCGGCGCCTGACCGGCCCCCCACCGGCCGCCGACCGCGCCCCGTCCCCCTCCCACGACACACCACCGAAGGCCCAGGCCCATGACCGACAGCACCGCGAGCGGCGACGTCCGCCTCGCCGGGATCAGCAAGCACTACGGCTCCTTCACCGCCGTGCACCCGCTGGACCTCACCATCCCCCAGGGCTCCTTCTTCGCCCTGCTCGGCGCCTCGGGATGCGGGAAGACCACCACCCTGCGCATGATCGCCGGCCTGGAGGAGCCCTCCACCGGCACCATCGGCCTGGGCGACCGCGAGGTCACCCACCTGCCGCCGTACAAGCGCCCGGTGAACACCGTGTTCCAGAGCTACGCGCTCTTCCCGCACATGGACATCTTCGAGAACATCGCGTTCGGCCTGCGCCGCCGCGGCATCAAGTCGGTCAAGAAGCAGGTCGACGACATGATCGACCTCGTCCAGCTCGGCGAGCACGCCCGCAAGAAGCCCCACCAGCTCTCCGGCGGACAGCAGCAGCGCGTGGCCGTCGCCCGTGCCCTCATCAACCACCCCCAGGTCCTCCTGCTCGACGAGCCCCTCGGCGCCCTCGACCTCAAGCTGCGCCGCCAGATGCAGCTGGAGCTCAAGCGGATCCAGACCGAGGTCGGCATCACCTTCGTGCACGTCACGCACGACCAGGAGGAGGCCATGACCATGGCCGACACGGTCGCCGTGATGAACGGCGGCCGCGTCGAGCAGCTGGGCGCCCCCGCCGAGCTCTACGAGAACCCGCGCACCACCTTCGTCGCGAACTTCCTCGGCACCTCCAACCTGATCGAGGCCTCGGTGGAGTCCACCGGTACGGACGTCGCCGTCTCGGCCTCGGGCGCCACGCTCCGGCTGCCCGCCGCACGGTGTTCGACCACGCCCCGCACCGGCGGAAAGCTGCTGGTCGGCGTGCGCCCCGAGAAGATCTCACTGGTCCCGGCCGAGGAGGAGCACACCATCGCGGCCGGCCGCAACAAGATCACGGGGAAGATCGCCGACTCCTCCTTCATCGGCGTCTCCACCCAGTACGTGATCGACAGCCGGGTCTGCCCCGAGCTGGAGGTCTACGTCCAGAACATCGAGCGCGACGCCCGCCTGGTCCCCGGCGCCGAGGTCGTCCTGCACTGGAACCCCGAGCACACCTTCGGCCTCGACGCCAACATGGACATCGAGGCGGGCATCGAGACCGTCGAGGAGAGCGCGTGACCGCCACCGCCGCGCCCCCGCAGGCCGCCGCCCCGCCCGAGCCCCCGGTCCACCGGGCCTCGCTGCGCAAGCGCCTGATCCCGTACTGGCTGCTGCTGCCCGGCATCCTCTGGCTGCTCGTCTTCTTCGTGCTGCCGATGGTCTACCAGGCCTCCACCTCGGTGCAGACCGGCTCCCTCGAAGAGGGCTTCAAGGTCACCTGGCACTTCCAGACCTACTGGGACGCCTTCACCGAGTACCTCCCGCAGTTCCTGCGCTCCCTGGTCTACGCCGGCACCGCGACGGTCCTGTGCCTGCTGCTGGGCTACCCGCTGGCCTACCTGATCGCCTTCCGGGCGGGCCGCTGGCGAAACCTCCTGCTGGTTCTCGTCATCGCCCCGTTCTTCACCAGCTTCCTGATCCGCACCCTGGCCTGGAAGACGATCCTGGCCGACGGCGGCCCGGTGGTCAGCGCCCTCAACGCGGTCGGTTTCCTCGACGTCACCACCTGGCTCGGCATGACCGAGGGGAACCGGGTGCTGGCCACGCCGCTCGCCGTCGTCTGCGGCCTGACGTACAACTTCCTCCCCTTCATGATCCTGCCGCTCTACACCTCGCTGGAGCGCATCGACGCCCGCCTCCACGAGGCCGCCGGCGACCTGTACGCCACCCCGGCCACGGTGTTCCGCAAGGTGACCTTCCCGCTCTCGATGCCGGGCGTGGTCTCCGGGACCCTGCTGACCTTCATCCCCGCGAGCGGCGACTACGTCAACGCGGAGCTGCTCGGCTCCACGGACACCCGGATGATCGGCAACGTCATCCAGTCGCAGTACCTGCGGATCCTCGATTACCCGACGGCGGCCGCGCTGTCCTTCATCCTCATGGCCATCGTGCTGATCATGGTCACCGTCTACATCCGCCGAGCGGGAACGGAGGACCTGGTCTGATGCGTTGGCTCCGCCGCAATCTCGTCGTCATCGCGGGCCTCGGCACGCTCGCCTACATGATCCTGCCGAACGTCGTCGTGACGGTGTTCTCCTTCAACAACCCCACCGGCCGCTTCAACTACGCCTGGCAGGAGTTCTCCCTCGACGCCTGGAAGGACCCCTGCGGGGTCGCCGACCTGTGCGGCTCCCTCGCGCTCTCCCTCCAGATCGCCCTGTGGGCCACCATCGGCGCCACCGCCCTCGGCACCGCCATAGCCTTCGCGCTGGTGCGCTACCGCTTCCGGGCGCGCGGGGCGGTCAACTCGCTGATCTTCCTGCCGATGGCCATGCCCGAGATCGTGATGGCCGCCTCGCTGCTCGCCCTGTTCCTCAACATGGGCATCCAGCTGGGCTTCTGGACCATCCTGATCGCGCACGTGATGTTCTGCCTCAGCTTCGTCGTCGCCGCCGTCAAGGCGCGCGTCCTGTCGATGGACCCGAGGCTGGAGGAGGCCGCCCGCGACCTCTACGCCGGACCGGTGCAGACCTTCCTGCGCGTCACCCTGCCGATCGCGGCCCCCGGTATCGCGGCGGGTGCGCTGCTGTCCTTCGCGCTCTCGTTCGACGACTTCATCATCACCAACTTCAACTCGGGCAACACCGTCACCTTCCCCATGTTCGTGTGGGGCTCGGCCCAGCGCGGTACGCCCGTCCAGATCAACGTCATCGGCACGGCGATGTTCGTCATCGCGGTGCTGGTGGTCCTCGCCGGCCAGTGGGCCGGCAACCGCCGCAAGAAGGCACAACCGAAGTAGATCCCCCGTAGGGAGTTGGAAGCCATGGCCCCAGTCGCCATGCGTAGTGTTGCGAAATCCCTTTCCGAAGCGAAGCCGGTCTCGTACTGGCTGGACGACCCCGGCCGCCCCGACCCGCAGCCGGCCCTCACCTCCGACGAGCGCTGCGACCTGCTGGTCGTCGGAGGCGGATACAGCGGGCTGTGGACCGCGCTCCTCGCCAAGGAGCGCGACCCCGGCCGGGACGTCGTACTGATCGAGAGCAAGGAGGCGGGCTGGGCCGCCTCCGGCCGCAACGGCGGTTTCTGCGCGGCCTCCCTCACCCACGGCTTCGCCAACGGCCTCGCCCGCTGGCCCGGCGAGCTGGCCAAGCTGGAGGAGCTCGGCGCCCGCAACCTCGACGCCATCGAGGAGGCGGTCGCCCGCTACGGCATCGACTGCGACTTCGAGCGCACCGGCGAGATCGACGTGGCCACCGAGCCGCACCAGGTCGAGGAGCTGCGCGAACTGTACGAGGAGGCCCGGCGGCTCGGCCTCGCGGACGGCTCCGAATGGCTGGAGGGCGAGGCCCTGCGCGCGGAGGTCGACTCGCCCACCTTCCTCGCCGGCCTGTGGGACCGCGACGGCGTCGCCATGCTCAACCCCGCCAAGCTGGCCTGGGGTCTGAAGCGGGCCTGCCTGGAGCAGGGCGTGCGGATCTACGAGAACACCCGCGGCCTGAAGATGGCGCGGGCCGGACGCGGGATGACGGTGGAGACCCCGTACGGCACGATCCTGGCCCGCCGGGTCGCCCTGGGCACCAACATCTTCCCGTCGCTGGTCAAGCGCGTGCGCCCGTTCACCGTCCCGGTCTACGACTACGCGCTGATGACCGAGCCGCTGACCGAGGAGCAGCTGGCCTCCGTCGGCTGGAAGAACCGGCCGGGGCTGGGCGACAGCGCCAACCAGTTCCACTACTTCCGCATCACCAAGGACAACCGGATCCTGTGGGGCGGCTACGACGCGATCTACCCCTACCGGGGCAAGCTCGACTCGGAGTACGACCACCGCCCGGAGACCTACCTCAAGCTGGCGGAGCACTTCTTCACCGCCTTCCCGCAGCTGGAGGGCCTGCGCTTCAGCCACGCCTGGGGCGGGGCCATCGACACCTGCTCCCGCTTCTCGGCGTTCTTCGGCACCGCCCACTCCGGCCGGGTCGCCTACGCGGCCGGGTACACCGGGCTCGGGGTGGGCGCGACCCGCTTCGGCGCGGACGTGATGCTGGACCTGCTGGACGGGCTCTCCACCGAGCGCACCCGGCTGGAGATGGTCAGGTCCAAGCCGATGCCGTTCCCGCCCGAACCGCTCGCCTGGACCGGGATCGCCCTCACCAAGTGGTCGCTGGCCCGCGCCGACGCCCGGGGCGGCCACCGCAACCTGTGGCTCAAGGCCCTGGACCGCTTCGGCCTCGGCTTCGACAGCTGAGGACGCCGGCCGGCGCGCCCCGGCACACACCCGCGCCGGGTGGTGAGCCGCTTCACCTGCTCGGAGTAACGCAACCCGCGTCATAGATCCGCCCGGCCCCGTTCTCTCCCGGTGAGAAACCCTCACCTCGCGAGACGAACGGAGGCCGGGCGATGGCGTTCCCGGGGACCAGGACGGCAGTGGAGTGGCTGGCGGCGGCGGCGCCGGATCCGGAGGCCTGCCGGTGGGAGTGGGAGCGCGGCCCCCTCGGGGTGGCCCTGCTGCCCGCCGGCCGGCAGTGGGACCTGCTGATCGTCCCGGGGGAGCTGGGCGCGGCCGCCCTCGGCGTCCTGCGGATGCTGCCCGCCCCGCCCGGCCCCGTCCTCGCCGCCCCCCGCACCGCCCGCCTGGGCTTCTTCGTACCCCCCGGGACCGCCTCCCGCTGGATCGGCACGGGCGTACGGGGAGCGGGGCGCGGCAGCTGGATCGCGGTCCCGTACCCCGGCCGGACGACGGCCGGCCCGCGCTGGCTGGAATTCCCGGACGGCCGGGGCACCCTCACCGACCCGGCGCTGCTGGAGCTCGCGCTGCACGAGGCGGCGGCCAGGGCCCTGACGGGGGAGCGGTGACCTTCGGCGGCCGGGGGTTCAGCCGGAACTGCGACGCCTGCTCCGGCCGACCGCCCACCGCACGCCCAGCAGCAGCGGGGTGCACATCAGGAGGCTGGCCAGCACGTCCAGAGGCCAGTGGAAGCCGCGCAGGACCAGCCCCGTCGCGGTCAGGGCCGTCAGGGCGGCCGCGGCGGGGAGGGGCCAGGGGCGGCGGGTGTGCGGGGTGAGGAGGAGGGCCGCGGCCGTGTAGGCCGTCAGGGCCGTCGCCGTGTGGCCCGAGGGGTAGTAGCCGGCGGCCCAGGGCTCCAGCGGGCCCGGGCGGGCGGTCCACTCCTTGAGGGGGACGATCAGCGCCGGGACCAGGGCCATCGCCAGAGCGGCCGCGAGCGCGGCGAAGCGGTGGCCGCGCCGGACGGCGTACGCCATGGCCAGGGCGAGGACGGGGAGGGCGACCGGGACGTTCCCGAGGTCCGCGAGGCGTTCGGTGACGGCGTCGGGGACGGTGCGCACCAGGGCGCGGCTCAGCGCCCGGTCCGGGGACAGCAACGGGCCCCCGACGAGGACCTGCCAGGTGATCAGGCCGAAGAGGGCGGCGCTCAGTCCTGCCAGGAGGAGGGGGAGGAAAGAGGCCGGCCGTCCCGGAACAGGGGGGATGGTTCCGGGACGGCCGCCCGGATCGGGTTGCCGTACGCCCCGGGGGGTTTGGGGCGGACGGCCGTCCGATCGGAGAGGAGTGTGCGCGAACGCAAGCCCAGTACGGCGCTGGGGAAGCCCGGTACCGGTATCGCCCCCGGTTGCCCGGGAGCGGTCTGTCTCACTCATCTGCAGAAACCGTACGGCAGCCGAGGGGGGACCGACAGCAGGAACGGCCTCTTGTCATCGGCCCCCCACAGCTTCTTCACAGTGCCCGACCGTTACCGGCGGTACCGGCGGGCTCTGTGTTCGGCGGCTCGCTCAGACGTCCGTGCCGATGGCCGCGAAGGCCGCCTCGATGAGGTCCAGGCCCTCGTTCAGCAGCTCGTCGCTGATGACCAGCGGCGGCAGGAAGCGGAGCACGTTGCCGTAGGTGCCGCAGGTGAGGACGAGCAGGCCCTCGGCGTGGCAGGCCTTGGCGAGCGCGCCGGCCGCCTCCGGGAACGGGGTCTTGGACGCGGGGTCCTTGACGAGCTCGATCGCGATCATGGCGCCGCGGCCGCGGATGTCGCCGATGATGTCGTACTTCTCCTGCATCGCGGACAGGCGCGACTTCATGAGGGACTCGATGTTCTTCGCCTTGGCGTTGAGGTCGAGCTCCTTCATGGTCTCGATGGAGCCGAGCGCACCGGCGCAGGCCACCGGGTTGCCGCCGTAGGTGCCGCCCAGGCCGCCCGCGTGCGCGGCGTCCATGATCTCGGCGCGGCCCGTCACGGCGGCGAGCGGCAGACCGCCCGCGATGCCCTTGGCGGTGGTGATCAGGTCCGGGACGATGCCCTCGTCCTCGCACGCGAACCACTGGCCGGTGCGGCAGAAGCCGGACTGGATCTCGTCGGCGACGAAGACGATGCCGTTCTCGTTGGCGAACTTCACGATCGCCGGCAGGAAGCCCTTGGCCGGCTCGATGAAGCCGCCCTCGCCGAGGACCGGCTCGATGATGATCGCGGCGACGTTCTCGGCGCCGATCTGCTTGGTGATGTTGTCGATCGCCTGGGCGGCGGCCTCGGGGCCGCAGTTCTCGGCGCCGGTGGGCCAGCGGTAGCCGTAGGCGACCGGGACGCGGTAGACCTCGGGGGCGAACGGACCGAAGCCGTGCTTGTACGGCATGTTCTTCGCCGTCAGCGCCATCGTGAGGTTCGTACGGCCGTGGTAGCCGTGGTCGAAGACGACGACGGCCTGGCGCTTGGTGTACGCACGGGCGATCTTGACGGCGTTCTCGACGGCCTCGGCGCCCGAGTTGAACAGGGCCGACTTCTTCGCGTGGGTGCCCGGGGTCAGCTCGGCGAGGGCCTCGCAGACCTCGACGTAGCCCTCGTAGGGGGTGACCATGAAGCAGGTGTGGGTGAAGTCGGCGAGCTGCGCGGAGGCGCGGCGCACGACGGCCTCGGCGGAGGCGCCGACGGAGGTCACGGCGATGCCGGAGCCGAAGTCGATCAGGCGGTTGCCGTCGACGTCCTCGATGATGCCGCCGCCCGCGCGGGCCGTGAAGACGGGGAGCACGGAGCCCACGCCGCCGGCCACCGTCTCAAGGCGGCGGGCCTGCAGCTCCTGCGACTTGGGGCCGGGGATCGCGGTGACGATGCGGCGCTCCTGCGGGACAGCGGTCATAGAGGGCTCCCTGGGGGGTGTTTTCGGACGCACTTGTGTCTTTGTCCGCAGGCTAGGCCCGGGGGAGGGGGTAAGGCATGCTCCGTTAGGGAGTGGTGACCGCGTGTCCTTGTCCGTGACGGCCATAGGAACGAAACGGCGCGGGGGCCGTGGATCAGGCCGGGGTACGGGCCCAAGTGGCGGGCCGGGCACTAGATTGAGCGCCGCGGTGTTACAGGGAACGGCAGGGGGCAGGGGTTCATGGACAGCGAGGGCACCAACGAGGGACGGGCGACCCGGGCGGGACACGTCCCCCACCCGTCCGCACCCACCACGGCCCCGCCGAAACCACGGCACGCGCCGGCCGTCGGCGCCCCGCTGGAGGAGTGGCTCCGCACGCCGCGCCCGCAGGCCGAACCGGGGGTGTGGCGCTTCGGGTACGTACCGCGCAAGGGCAGCGCGACGGACCCCGTCGGCGACCGGTCGCTGCTCAGCGGGGCGGTCATCTCGTTCCTGGCGTGCGTGCTGGTCTGGTCCCTGATCACCAACAACTACATCCCCTACACCGACCTTCCGGTGAAGCTGTTCACCCCGCGTGACTGGTGGAAGCCGCTGGACGGCGGTCCGGTGGACGGCCGCGGCACCGCTGCCCTCCAGGCGTACGTGCTCCTGGTGACGGCCGTGCTGGTGGTCTGGTTCAGCCGTCTCGGCTCCTGGAGCCTGGCCTTCGAACGGCTCGTCGCGGCCCGCGGACCGCGGGCCAGGGTGGCCGGTGCGACGGCCGGGGCGCTCTTCGTGGCGCTGCTGATCTGGACGAACACACTGACCGTGCTGGGGCTGGTCGGCGGGCACCTGCCCTACGAGGACATGAGCCCGGGCACGGTCAACCTGGTCACCCTCCTCGTGTACGCGGTCGTCTTCGCGCCGGTCGTCGTCTTCTTCGTCCGGCTGGCCCGCAGGTCCGGCCCCGACGAGCGCTCCAGGACCGCCCCTGTATCCGTGGCGGAGCCCGTGGCAGACCCCGTCGGCTGGCCCGAGTTGCGGGATGCCGGGCTTGGGGGGGAGGCCGAGCGGCTTGGGGGGGAGGTGCGGGGCGGGCGGATGAACGATGTGGACTACGCGCGGATCCGGCGGGCCTGGGAGGGCGTGCGCGCCGACCCCGCCCGGCTGTCGGCCTTCGCCGAAGCCGTCCGCGACAAGGGTGCCGCCGCCTGCGTCCACCCCTCCGGGGACCGGGACCTCCCGGTACGGGCCGCCCGGCACGACCTCCTCGCCCGCCAGGTGCTGCTCGGCACCGTCGAGGACGGGGAGCGCAACCCCAACGCCCGCCGCGGCACCGGCCTCGCCCTCGGCCCCGACGTGCTCGGGACCTCCCTGCTGGCCGTCGGCCCCTCCGGCAGCGGCAAGACCGCCCGCCTCGTGCGGCCCGTCGTCGAGTCGCTCGCGCTCCAGGCACTGGCCGGGCAGGCCGCCGTCATCGCCGTCGGCGCGGCCGGGTCCCGGCTCGGCCCCGACGAGTCCTACGACATCGTGGTCCGCGTCGGCGACCCCGACTCCGTCCACGACCTCGACCTCTACGGCGGCACCGGCGACGCCGACGAAGCCGCCGCCCTCCTCGCCGAGGCCCTCGTCGCCGACGCCCCCGGTGCCGACGTGCGCCGCGCCGCCACCGCCCTCGCCCAGCTGCTGGGCCCCTTCCGGGCGGCGCACGGCCGCTTCCCCTCGGTGCCCGAGCTGCGCGAGCTGCTCGACGGGGTGCCCACCGCCGTGACCTCCCTGCGCCAGGCCCTCGAAGGGGCCGGGAACCAGGCGATGCTCCGCGAGCTCGACGCGCGCGAGCGCCAGTACGGGGCCCACGGCGACCCCGGCCCGGCCCTCGCCGACCGGATCGCCCTGCTCGACCGGCCCGCCTTCGCCGGCTTCTTCGACACCACCGGACGGGGGCGCCCCTTCTCGCTGCGCGCCCTCGAACACCCCGTCCGGGTCCGCGTGGACCTGCCCGAGCGCGGGCACGCCGACGCCTCCCGGATGCTGGCCCGGCTGCTGCTCGCCCAGTTCAACGCCTCCGCCGCCGCCCGCGCCGACCGCTCGCTGTTCGCCTTCCTCGCCCTCGACGACGCCTCGCACACCCTGACCCCGGAGACCGTCCGGGGCATCCAGCGGCTGCGCTCGGCGAACGCCGGGGTCCTGCTCGCGCTGCGCTCGCTGGACGACGTACCGGAGGCCCTGCGGACCCCGCTGCTCGGGGCGGTCGGCTGCCGGATGGCCTTCTCCGGGGTGACCACCTGGGACGGGCAGCGCTTCGCCGAGGCCTGGGGCACCGAGTGGGTCGAGACCCGCGACGTCACCCACCGGACCGTCTTCGCCGACCAGCCGCTGACCCGGGCCATCCACGCCTTCCGCAAGATGGTCACCGGCAAGGCGGTCACCACCGACGCGGTCACCGTGCGCCAGGTGGAGCGCGAGCGCTGGTCCGCCTCCGAGCTGGCGCACGCCGTACCGCCCGGGTGCGCGGTGCTCTCGCTCACCTCCGTCCGGGGGGAACGAGAGGCTCCGCTTTTGCTCCGGCTGGCCGGAACGGGCTGAGGGGACCCGTACGGGGTGGCAGAATCGAGAGGGGTCGTTCATACGACTTGGAGAAGTCCCCGGAGGGGGAGAGCCCACGATCGAGAACACCCCGCCCGCTGAATCCTGCCGTCCCCCGAAGGCCCCTGGTACCCGATGCCGCTCACCCTCGCCTCGCTCGTCCAGCACTCGGCGCTCAAGCTCAGCGTCCGGGCGGGGGAGAGCCGCCTCGACACCCCCGTGCGCTGGGCCCACGTCAGCGAGCTCGCCGACCCCGTCCCCTATATGGAGGGCGGCGAGCTGCTGCTCATCACCGCCATGAAGCTGGACGCCGAGGACCCCGAGGAGATGCGGCGCTACGTACGGCGCCTCGCCGCCGCCGGGGTCGTCGGCATCGGCTTCGCCGTCGGCGTCAACTACGAGGCGGTCCCCGACGCGCTGGTCCAGGCCGCCCGGGAGGAGGACCTGCCGCTGCTGGAGGTGCCCCGGCGCACCCCCTTCCTCGCCATCAGCAAGGCCGTGTCGGCGGCCCTCGCGGCCGACCAGTACCGGGCCGTGACCGCCGGCTTCGAGGCGCAGCGGGAGCTCACCCGGGCCGCGCTGTCCTCCGACGGCCCGGCCGACCTGCTGACGAAGCTGGCGGCCCACGTGCACGGCTGGGCCGCGCTGTACGACACCTCCGGCGCCGTCGTCGCCGCCGCGCCCGACTGGGCCGCGCGGCGGGCCGCCCGGCTCACCCCCGACGTGGAGCGGCTGCGCGAGCGGCCGGCGCCCGCGAGCGCGGTGGTGGGCGGCGCGGAGGACCGGGTCGAGCTCCAGTCGCTGGGCACCGGCCGGCGGGCCCGGGGCGCGCTCGCCGTGGGGACGGCGGCCCCGCTGGGCACCGCCGAGCGGTACGCGGTGCACTCCGCCGTCGCCCTGCTGACCCTGACCACGGAACGTTCGCGGTCCCTGCACGACGCCGAGTCCCGGCTGGGTGCGGCGGTGCTGCGGATGCTGCTGGAGGGGGAGGCCGACCATGCCCGGGCGGTGGCCGGGGACCTGTACGGGGCCCTGCTGGAGGCGCCGTTCCGGATCGTCGTCGCGGAGCCGGCCCTGCCGGGGACGGCCCAGCCGGAAGGGCTGGCGCTGCTGGCCGACGCGGTGGAGTCGGCGGCCTCGCGGACCGGGGAGGCGCTGCTGGTGGTGCCGGAGCCCGGACGGCTGGTGGTGCTCGCCGCCGACGGGGGAGCGGCGGTGCAGGCGTGCGCGGACCACGCGGAGGCGCTGGAGTCCCGGCGCGGGCGCGAGGCGTCGGGGCCGGAGCCGGACGAACTGGTCGTGGGGCTCTCGGCTCCCGCCGGGCCGGAGGGCGTGGCCGCGGCCTTCAAACAGGCCGACCAGGCGCTGGCCGTGGCCCGGCGGCGGGGGCGCCCGCTGGTCGAGCACGAGGACCTGGCGGCGGGGTCGGTACTGCCGCTGCTGGCGGACGACGCGGTGCGGGCGTTCGCGGAGGGCACGCTGAGGGCCCTGCGGGAGCACGACGCGACCGGGCGGGGGGATCTGGTGGCCTCGCTGCAGGCGTGGCTCGCGCGGCACGGGCAGTGGGACGCGGCGGCGGCGGACCTGGGGGTGCACCGGCATACGCTCCGCTACCGGATGAAGCGGGTCGAGGAGATCCTCGGGCGCTCCCTGGACGACCCGGACGTCCGCATGGAGCTGTGGCTCGCCCTGAAGGCCACCCCGGCCCAGCGCTGACCCTCCCGGGGGGCGGGTGTGCCGCTGCGCGGGGCCGCGCAAACGCCGGCGGGGCTGAATCAGCCGCGCGAGCGGCGCGTCCAAGAAGGGACAGTGACAAAGCGGCGCAGGCGGCAACGGCCGTGCTCCAACGCGGCTAAACACCGAAAGCCCGCCGGAGTCCTACCGTGGTGGGGACAAGGACCACCGCACACACCGAAGGGCCGGGATTCGCATGACTTCCACCCACGCCTTCTGGCTGGCCGGCCGCCAGGCCACCGGCGAGGACAGCTTCGACGTCCACAACCCGTGGGACGGCCGTCTCGTCGGCACCGTCAGCGTGCCCACCGACGCCCAGGTGGAAGAGGCCGTGGCCGCGGCGTACGCCGTGACGGCGGAGTTCTCCGCGACCCCCGCGCACGTACGCGCCGCCGCCCTGGACCACGTGTCCAAGCGCCTCGTCGAGCGCACCGAGGAGATCGCCCAGCTGATCTCCGCCGAGAACGGCAAGCCGATCAAGTGGGCGCGCGGTGAGGTCGGCCGTGCGGTGTCCGTGTTCCGCTTCGCCGCCGAAGAGGCCCGCCGCTTCAACGGCGGAGAGGCCCAGCGCCTGGACACCGACGCCGGCGGCGTCGGCCGCCTGGCCCTGACCCGCCGCTTCGTCAAGGGTCCCGTCCTCGGCATCGCGCCGTTCAACTTCCCGCTGAACCTGTGCGCCCACAAGGTGGCCCCGGCCATCGCCGTCGGCGCGCCGATCATCCTGAAGCCGGCCCCGGCCACCCCGCTCTCCGGTCTGATCCTCGGCGAGCTGCTCGCCGAGACCGACCTCCCGGCCGGTTCCTGGTCGGTCCTGCCGGTCGCCAACGACAAGATGCCGGCCCTGGTCAAGGACGACCGCCTCCCGGTCATCTCCTTCACCGGCTCCGACACCGTCGGCTACGCCATCCAGCAGTCGGTGCCCCACAAGCACTGCACCCTGGAGCTCGGCGGCAACGCCGCGGCCGTGGTCCTCGCCGACTGGTCCTCCGACGCCGACCTCGACTGGGCCGCGACCCGTATCGCGACCTTCTCGAACTACCAGGCCGGCCAGTCCTGCATCTCCGTGCAGCGCGTGATCGCCGACGCCTCCGTCTACGACCGCCTCGTCGAGAAGGTCGTCGCGAAGGTCCAGGCCCAGGTCACCGGCGACCCCGCCGACGACGCCACCGACGTCGGCCCGCTGGTCTCCGAGGACGCCGCCAAGCGCGTCGAGTCCTGGGTGGACGAGGCCGTCTCCGCCGGCGCCAAGCTGCTCACCGGCGGCAAGCGCGACGGCGCCACGGTCGAGCCGACCGTCCTGGCCGAGGTCCCGGCCGCCGTCAAGCTCGCCACCGAAGAGGTCTTCGGCCCGGTCCTGACCATCACCCGGGTCGAGAACACCGACGAGGCGTTCGCCGCCGTCAACGACTCGAAGTTCGGCCTGCAGACCGGCGTCTTCACCCGCGACGTCCAGGTCGCCTTCCGCGCCCACCGCGAGCTGGAGGTCGGCGGCGTGATCATCGGCGACGCCCCCTCGTACCGGGCCGACCAGATGCCGTACGGCGGCGTCAAGCAGTCCGGCGTGGGCCGCGAGGGCGTCCGCTACGCGATGGACGACTACACGTACGAGCGCGTCCTGGTCCTCACGGGCCTCGACATCTGACCGACTCGTACGGTCACAGACCGACGGCCGGAGCCTACTGTGCGGGGGCTCCGGCCGTCCCCCTTTTGCCGCGCCCCCCGAATCCCCGGCGCCCGAAACGGGTACGACTCACAGGCAACCGATCGGCAGCCCCCGATGCGGCGAGGTGAGGACCCGGATGTCGGCAACACAGCCCGTACAGCCCAAGGTGACCGAGCGCGAGGCACGGCAGGTCGCGGAAGCGGCCCGGGAGCAGGACTGGCGCAAACCCAGTTTCGCCAAGGAGCTCTTCCTCGGCCGCTTCCGGCTCGACCTGATCCACCCCCACCCGCTCCCCGCCGACGAGGACGTCCGGCGCGGCGAGGCCTTCCTGGCCCGGATGCGGGAGTTCTGCGAGAACGAGATCGACGGGCAGCGCATCGAGCGCGAGGCGCGGATCCCCGACGAGACCGTGCGCGGGCTCAAGGAGCTCGGCGCCCTCGGCATGAAGATCAGCCCCGAGTACGGGGGCCTGGGCCTCACCCAGGTCTACTACAACAAGGCGCTCGCCCTCGTCGGCTCCGTCAGCCCGGCCATCGGCGCCCTGCTCTCCGCCCACCAGTCCATCGGCGTGCCCCAGCCGCTGAAGATGTTCGGCACCAAGGAGCAGAAGGACGCCTACCTGCCCCGCTGCGCCACCACCGCGATCAGCGCCTTCCTGCTCACCGAGCCCGACGTGGGCTCCGACCCGGCCCGCCTGGCCACCACCGCCGTCCCGGACCCCGAGGACCCGGACACCTACGTCCTCGACGGGGTGAAGCTGTGGACCACCAACGGGGTGGTCGCCGACCTGCTCGTGGTGATGGCCCGGGTCCCGAAGGCGGAGGGCCGCCGGGGCGGGATCACCGCCTTCGTCGTCGAGGCCGACTCGCCCGGGATCACCGTCGAGCACCGCAACGCCTTCATGGGGCTGCGCGGCCTGGAGAACGGCGTCACCCGCTTCCACCGCGTCCGGGTGCCCGCCTCCCAGCGCATCGGCCCCGAGGGCGCCGGGCTCAAGATCGCGCTCACCACCCTCAACACCGGACGGCTGTCGCTGCCCGCCATGTGCGTCGGCGCCGGCAAGTGGTGCCTGAAGATCGCCCGCGAATGGTCCGGGGTCCGCGAGCAGTGGGGCCGCCCGGTCGCCCGGCACGAGGCCGTCGGCGCCAAGATCTCCTTCATCGCGGCCACCACCTTCGCCCTGGAGGCGGTCGTGGACCTCGCCTCCCAGATGGCCGACGAGGACCGCAACGACATCCGCATCGAGGCCGCCCTCGCCAAGCTCTACGGCTCCGAGATGGCCTGCCTGATGGCCGACGAGCTGGTGCAGATCCGCGGCGGACGCGGCTTCGAGACCGCCGAGTCGCTGGCCGCCCGCGGCGAGCGGGCCGTGCCCGCCGAGCAGCTGCTGCGCGACCTGCGCATCAACCGGATCTTCGAGGGCTCCACCGAGATCATGCACCTGCTGATCGCCCGCGAGGCCGTCGACGCCCACCTCTCCGTCGCCGGCGACCTCATCGACCCCGACAAGGCCCTCGGCGACAAGGCGAAGGCGGGCGCCCGCGCGGCCGGCTTCTACGCCCGCTGGCTGCCCAAACTCGCCGCCGGCCCCGGCCAGGTCCCCGGCACCTACCGCGAGTTCCACCCGGCCGGCCACCCCGACCTCGCCACCCACCTGCGCTACGTCGAGCGCGGCGCCCGCAAACTCGCCCGCTCCACCTTCTACGCCATGTCCCGCTGGCAGGGCCGCATGGAGACCAAGCAGGGCTTCCTCGGGCGGATCGTCGACATCGGCGCCGAGCTCTTCGCGATGAGCGCGGCCTGCGTGCGCGCCGAGCACCTGCGCGCCACCGGCGACCACGGCCGCGAGGCCTACCAGCTGGCCGACGCCTTCTGCCGGCAGTCCCGGCTGCGCGTCGAGGAGCTCTTCGGCCGCCTGTGGGCCAACACCGACGACCTCGACCGCAAGGTCGTCCAAGGCGTCCTCTCCGGCACCTACACCTGGCTGGAGGAGGGCGTCCTCGACCCCTCCGGCGACGGCCCCTGGATCGCCGACGCCGCCCCCGGCCCGTCCACCGTGAAAAACGTTCACCGTCCCCTGCGCTGACCTGCCATCATCGGCAGTGTTCGGACGGATGTACGAGCACGGGAACGAGCGCGAGGCGGGCGAGGACGATGCCGACGGCCGAGGAGGACCGGGCCAGCCGAAGGCTGGCCCGGTGCGTGGCGCACCTGCTGCGCCACGCACCGCACCACGTCGTCGCCGCCCTCCTCGACCGGCTCGACGAGCCCACCCGCAAGTACCTCTGCCGCGACCAGTGGCTGCCCGCCGCCGCCGTCACCCTGCTGCTGCGCCACGGCACCGACGCCGACCGGCACTACATCGCCCGCAACCCGCACGTCGTCGGCCGCCCGCTGCCCGGCCTGCCCGGCCCCGCGCTGTACGCCGCCCGCAAGCCCTCCCCCGAGCTGCTCCGCGAGGTCGGCCCCGGCCCCTTCACCACCGAAGAGCTGACCGCCCTGCTGCGCCGCCACGGCCGCCGCCCCCGCACCGCGCTGATCCTGCTGCGCATGCCGCACGACCTCGACACGGAGCGGCTGCTGCACGAGCACGCCCGCGCCCCGCTGCCGCCCGGCGCCGTCGAGGCGCTGCTGCTGGCGGGCGGCCTGCCCCGCAGCGCGCGCCTCGCCCTGCTCGACGCGCGCGCCGGGGGGACGTACGGCCGCCACTGGTACCGGCCCGCCGTCCGCGCCGTCCGCATGGGCCTGCTGACCTGCGACGAGCTCGTCACCCACGTCGCCCCCGCCGCCCGCACCCTGCTCCTCGGCCACCTCCCCGTCACCCGCGGCCTGCGCTGGAGCCTGCCCGAACAGGCCGAGATGCAGTCGGCCGTGCACCGCGCCCTGCGCCCCCGCCTCGGCGAGGACCCCCGGCTGTGGGCCGAGCTGCCCCGCCGGGCCGCCGGCTTCCCCGGCACCCTGCCCGAGCTGGCGGCCGCGCTGGCCGCGGGCACCCCGGCCGTGCCCGGCGCCGTACGGCACGACCCGGCACTGGCCCGCGCCGTACGCCACCTCGCGCCCGAGACGGCTCACGCCGAGCCGGCCGGGGCCTGGGAGCGCGAGCTGGCCCTGGTGAGCCTGGCCGTGCCCATGGACACCGCCGCGGAGGACATCCGCTGGGTCCGCGACTGCCTGGACCGCGGCCTGCTCACCGGCGCCGACGTCATCCGGCACAAGGTCCCCGCCTGCTGGGCGCTCGACGAGGACCAGTGGCTCGGCGAGATCGGCCACCCCGACCGCCACGACCGGCCCGCCGCCGTGCTCGCCGCCCGCGCCGAGGCCGACCGGCTCTTCGACGCGGCCCTCGGCGACGACGTCGAGGCCTGGTGGCGCGCCGCCCGGGCCCTGCCCGACTTCGCCGGCACCCTCCCCGAACTCCTCGCCCGGGTCACGGACGGGGACTCCGTGTCCAAGCGCCCCTGAGGAGCGGCAACAATGGGGGGCATGAGCGACAGTCCAGCCCCCCTCGCCGACCCGCACCTCCTCTTCGACGCCGCGGCCGGCCGCCGGGACATCGTCATCCTCGGGTCGACCGGGTCCATCGGCACCCAGGCCATCGACCTCGCCCTGCGCAACCCGGACCGCTTCCGGGTCACCGCCCTGTCCGCCGCCGGCGGCCGCGTGGAGCTGCTGGCCGAGCAGGCCCGCAAGCTGCGGGTGCGGGCCGTGGCCGTCGCCCGCGAGGACGCCGTACCGGCCCTGAAGGAGGCGCTGGGCGCCGCGTACGGGCCCTCCGAGCCGCTGCCCGAGATCCTCGCAGGCCCCGACGCGGCCACCGAACTCGCCGCCTCGCCCTGCCACACCGTCCTCAACGGCATCACCGGCTCCATCGGTCTCGCGCCCACCCTCGCCGCGCTCCGCGCCGGCCGCACCCTCGCCCTCGCCAACAAGGAGTCGCTGATCGTCGGCGGCCCGCTGGTCAAGGAGCTCGCGCAGCCCGGCCAGATCATCCCGGTGGACTCCGAGCACGCCGCGCTCTTCCAGGCCCTCGCCGCCGGCACCCGCGCCGACGTCCGCAAGCTCGTGGTCACCGCCTCCGGCGGCCCCTTCCGCGGCCGCACCCGTGCGGAGCTGGCCTCGGTCACCGTCCAGGACGCCCTCGCGCACCCCACCTGGGCCATGGGCCCGGTCATCACGGTCAACTCGGCGACCCTGGTCAACAAGGGCCTGGAGGTCATCGAGGCTCACCTGCTCTACGACATCCCCTTCGACCGCATCGAGGTCGTGGTCCACCCGCAGTCCTACGTCCACTCGATGGTCGAGTTCTCGGACGGCTCAACGCTCGCCCAGGCCACCCCGCCGGACATGCGCGGCCCCATCGCGATCGGCCTCGGCTGGCCGCAGCGGGTCCCCGACGCGGCCCCCGCCTTCGACTGGACCAAGGCCTCCACCTGGGAGTTCTTCCCGCTGGACACCGAGGCCTTCCCGTCCGTGGGCCTGGCCCGGCACGTCGGCACCCTGGGCGGGACCGCCCCCGCCGTGTTCAACGCCGCGAACGAGGAGTGCGTCGAGGCCTTCCTCGCCGGACGGCTGCCATTCACAGCAATCATGGATACGGTCTCCGCAGCGGTCGATGAGCACGGGACGCCGCGGACGGGAACTTCCCTGACCGTCCAGGACGTCCTCGAAGCGGAGACCTGGGCCAGGGCCCGGGCACGGGAGATGGCGGCGTCGGCCGCCGTGGAGGCAGGCGCATGACGGCTTTGATGACGGTGCTCGGGGTCGTGCTCTTCGCGTTCGGCCTGCTGGTCTCGATCGCCTGGCACGAGCTCGGCCACCTTTCCACGGCCAAGCTCTTCGGCATCCGGGTGCCGCAGTACATGGTCGGCTTCGGGCCGACCATCTGGTCGAGGACGAAGGGCGAGACCGAGTACGGCATCAAGGCCATCCCGATGGGCGGCTACATCCGCATGATCGGGATGTTCCCGCCCGGCGACGACGGCAAGGTCACCGCCCGCTCGACCTCGCCGTTCCGGTCGATGATCGAGGACGCGCGCTCGGCCGCGTACGAGGAGCTCCAGCCCGGCGACGAGAGCCGGCTCTTCTACACGCGCAGGCCCTGGAAGCGCGTCATCGTGATGTTCGCCGGCCCGTTCATGAACCTGGTCCTGGCCGTGGCGATCTTCCTCACCACCCTGATGACCTTCGGGCTGAACACCCAGACCACCGTCGTCAGCTCGGTCTCCGACTGCGTCATCCAGCAGAGCGAGAAGCGCGACAAGTGCGCCGCCGGCGACCCGGCCGCCCCGGCCAAGGCCGCCGGGCTGCAGGCACAGGACAAGATCATCGCCTTCAACGGCCGCCCGGTGAACGACTGGTCCGTCCTCCAGAAGGACATCCGCGCCACCGTCGGCCCCGCGACCATCACCGTCGAGCGGGCCGGCAAGCGCCTCGACCTGCACGCCAACCTGATCGAGAACAAGGTCGCCAAGACCGACGCCGACGGCCGGTACGTCAAGGACCAGTACGTCACCGCCGGATTCCTCGGCTTCGCCCCCGCCGTCGGCTACGTCCCGCAGACCTTCGGCCAGTCCGTCGACCGCATGGGCGAGATGATGGAGGCCGGCGTCCAGTCCCTCGTCGACCTCCCCGGCAAGGTCCCGGACCTGTGGAACGCCGCCTTCAACGGGGCCGAGCGCAAGCAGGACAGCCCCATGGGCGTCGTCGGCGCGGCCCGCGTGAGCAGCCAGATCTTCAACCTCGACATCCCCGCCCAGTACCAGCTGGTCTTCTTCCTCAACCTGCTGGCCGGCTTCAACCTCTCGCTGTTCCTGTTCAACATGCTCCCGCTGCTCCCGCTCGACGGCGGCCACATCGCCGGCGCCCTGTGGGAGTCCGTCCGCCGCACCGTCGCGAAGGTCTTCCGCCGCGCCGACCCCGGCCCCTTCGACGTGGCGAAGCTGATGCCCGCCGCGTACGTGGTCGCCGGCGTCTTCGTCTGCTTCACCCTGCTGGTCCTCGTCGCCGACGTGGTCAACCCGATCAAGATCAGTTAGCGCCGGAGCCGGGCACGCACCGTGCCCGGCTCCCTACGTTCGGGTGGCGCCGACCCCTCGGATGCGTGGGGCACGCGCGCATTGGCGTAACCTCAAAGGCCGGAGCCCGCCGATCTCGGGACCTCGATCCACACCTTGGGGTTGCACAGCAGATGACTGCCATCTCTCTCGGAATGCCGTCCGTGCCGACGAAGCTTGCCGACCGCCGGGTCAGCCGCAAGATCCAGGTCGGTTCCGTGGCCGTCGGAGGCGACGCACCCGTCTCGGTGCAGTCGATGACCACCACCCGGACCTCCGACATCGGCGCCACGCTCCAGCAGATCGCCGAGCTGACCGCCTCCGGCTGCCAGATCGTCCGCGTCGCCTGCCCCACGCAGGACGACGCCGACGCGCTCGCCGTGATCGCCAAGAAGTCGCAGATCCCGGTCATCGCCGACATCCACTTCCAGCCCAAGTACGTGTTCGCCGCGATCGACGCCGGCTGCGCCGCCGTCCGCGTCAACCCGGGCAACATCAAGCAGTTCGACGACAAGGTCAAGGAGATCGCGAAGGCCGCCGGCGACGCGGGCACCCCGATCCGCATCGGCGTCAACGCCGGCTCCCTCGACGCCCGCCTGCTGGCGAAGTACGGCAAGGCCACCCCCGAGGCGCTGGTCGAGTCCGCGCTGTGGGAGGCCTCCCTCTTCGAGGAGCACGGCTTCCGCGACATCAAGATCTCGGTCAAGCACAACGACCCGGTCGTCATGGTCGAGGCCTACCGCCAGCTCGCCGCCCAGTGTGACTACCCGCTGCACCTCGGCGTCACCGAGGCCGGCCCCGCCTTCCAGGGCACCATCAAGTCCGCCGTGGCCTTCGGCGCCCTGCTCTCCCAGGGCATCGGCGACACCATCCGCGTCTCGCTCTCCGCGCCCCCGGCCGAGGAGATCAAGGTCGGCATCCAGATCCTGGAGTCCCTCAACCTCCGCCAGCGCCGCCTGGAGATCGTCTCCTGCCCGTCCTGCGGCCGCGCCCAGGTCGACGTCTACAAGCTGGCCGAGGAGGTCACGGCCGGCCTGGACGGCATGACCGTGCCGCTGCGCGTCGCCGTCATGGGCTGCGTCGTCAACGGCCCCGGCGAGGCCCGCGAGGCCGACCTCGGCGTCGCCTCCGGCAACGGCAAGGGCCAGATCTTCGTCAAGGGCGAGGTCATCAAGACCGTCCCCGAGTCCAAGATCGTGGAGACCCTCATCGAGGAGGCGCTGAAGATCGCCGAGCAGATGGAGAAGGACGGCGTCGCCTCGGGCGAGCCGAGCGTCGCCATCGGCGTCTGAGCTTCCGGCGCACCGCGAGCGCCCACGGCCCCGGCCCCGTACCCCCTCAGCGGGGGAACGGGGCCGGGGCCCTTTTCGTGACCTGCGGGACGCGGCATCCCCTTGCCCCGGCGGGTACAGTGCGGAGATCAGCAGACTTGCACGGTGAGGCCCCAGTGTTGACGCAGACCACCACCCGGGTCCTTGAGCCCAGTGATCTGGACGCCGCGCTCGCCATCCTCGGACGCGAGCCGGTCGAGAACGCCTTCGTCACCTCCCGGGTCCAGGTCGCCGGTCTCGACCCCTGGCGCCTGGGCGGCGAGATGTGGGGCTGGTACTCCGGCGGCGAACTCCGCTCCCTGTGCTACGCCGGCGCCAACCTGGTCCCCGTCTGCGCCGGCCCCGACGCCGTACGCGCCTTCGCCGACCGGGCCCGCCGCACCGGCCGCCGCTGCTCCTCCATCGTCGGCCCCGCCGACGCCACCCGGCTGCTGTGGAAGCTCCTGGAGCCCAGCTGGGGCCCCGCCCGTGACGTCCGGCCCCACCAGCCGCTCATGGTCACCGAGCAGCCGTCCTCCGAGATCGCGCCCGACCCCCTCGTCCGCCGGATCCGCAAGGACGAGATGGACCTGATCATGCCCGCCTGCGTCGCCATGTTCACCGAGGAGGTCGGCATCTCGCCGATGGCCGGGGACGGCGGCCTGCTCTACCAGGCCCGGGTCGCGGAGCTGGTCGGCAGCGGGCGCTCCTTCGCCCGGGTGGAGAACGGCAAGGTCGTCTTCAAGGCCGAGATCGGCGCCGCCACCGCCCGCGCCTGCCAGATCCAGGGCGTGTGGGTGGCCCCCGAGTTCCGCGGCCAGGGGCACTCCGAGACCGGCATGGCGGCCGTCGTGGAGTTCGCGCTGAGGGACGTGGCCCCCGTGGTCAGCCTCTACGTCAACGACTTCAACACCGCCGCGCGCGCGGCCTACCGGCGGGTCGGGTTCCGTGAGGTCGGGGCGTTCATGAGCGTGCTGTTCTGACGGGCGTTGTCCTGAACGACGGGAGGCGGCGGCCGGTTTCGTCCGGGAAGCCGTACCGGAGTGTGCCTACCCCGAAGTAAGGTCGGCCGCATGCTGCCTACTCCCGGAAGCGACGACCCCGCACGGCCCGCCGGACTGAGCATCGGGCACCTCGACCTCGCCGGCCGCGTGGACGAAGCCCTGCGCGTGCAGGCCGTGGCCTTCGGGCTCAGCGAGGAGGAGGTCGGCATCCGGCGCTACATCGTCCAGCGCCACATGACCTGCCGCGGCGCCCGCGCACTCGGCGCGTTCACCGACGACGGCGCCCTCGCCGGCTTCGTGTACGGGATGCCCAACGACCGCAGCCACTGGTGGTCCACGATCGTCGAGCCGTACCTGAAGGCCACCAGCACCGCGCACTGGCTGGACGACTCCTTCGTCATCACCGAGCTGCACGTCCACCCCGGTTTCCAGGGCCGGGGCGTCGGCCGCGCCCTGATCACCCGGATCACCGACAGCGCCGCCGAACCCCGCTCGATCCTCTCCGCCATCGACACCGACAGCCCGGCCCGCCGGCTCTACGGCGCCCTCGGCTACCGGGACCTGGCCCGCAAGGTCCACTTCCCGAGCGCGAGCCTGCCGTACGCCGTCATGGGTGCGCCGTTGCCGCTGCGGAGGGCCTGACACTCCCGCGGCCGGCCCTGAAACCGTTGTCGGTGGGCGTGCGGGCCCCGATAGCCTCGCGGCATGTCAACGCAACACGTGCAGCGCATGTCCCGCCTCATGGCCAAGACGCTCCGCGAGGACCCGGCCGACGCCGAGACCCTCAGCCACAAGCTCCTCGTCCGCGCCGGCTACGTCCGCCGCAGCTCCGCCGGCGTGTGGATCTGGCTGCCGCTCGGCAAGAAGGTCCTGGACGCCGTCTCGCGCATCGTCCGCGAGGAGATGGACGCCATCGGGGCCCAGGAGGTGCTGCTGCCGGCGCTGCTGCCCAAGGAGCCGTACGAGGTCAGCGGCCGCTGGTCGGAGTACGGGGACCTGCTGTTCCGGCTCAAGGACCGCAAGGGCGCGGACTACCTGCTCGGGCCCACCCACGAGGAGATCTTCACCCTCGTGGTGAAGGACCAGTGCACGTCCTACAAGGACCTGCCCGTGATGCTGTACCAGATCCAGACCAAGTACCGCGACGAGGCCCGGCCCCGGTCCGGGGTGCTGCGCGGGCGCGAGTTCCAGATGAAGGACTCGTACTCCTTCGACGTGTCTGAGGAGGGGCTGGCGGAGTCCTACCGGCTCCACCGCGAGGCGTACGTGCGCATCTTCGAGCGGCTCGGCCTCGACCACCGGATCGTGTCGGCCGTGTCGGGCGCGATGGGGGGTTCGGCGTCGGAGGAGTTCCTCGCGCCGGCCGCTGCGGGCGAGGACACGTTCGTGGACTGCCCGTCCTGTGACTACGCGGCGAACACGGAAGCGGTCACGTTCAGGGTGGGGGCCGCACCGGACGCCGCGCGTGAGCACGGCCCGGTGGAGGAGATCCCCACCCCCGATACGCCGACGATCGAGACCCTCGCGGCGCATCTGGGCGTGCCTGCTTCGGCGACCCTGAAGAACCTGCTGGTGAAGGTCGACGGCGTGATCACGGCCGTCGGCGTGCCCGGGGACCGGGAGGTGGACCTGGGCAAGCTCGGGGAGCACCTGGCCCCGGCGGTGGTGGAGCTCGTGACGGCGGAGGACTTCGCGGACCGCCCGGATCTGGTACGCGGCTACGTGGGCCCGCAGGGGCTGGAGAAGGTTCCGTATCTGGCGGACCCGAGGGTGGCGCCGGGTACCGCGTGGGTGACGGGGGCCAACAAGGTCGATACGCACGCCCGGAACGTGGTCTGCGGCCGCGACTTCGAGGTGGACCGGTACCTGGACGTGGTCGTCGTCGAGCCGGGCGACCCCTGCCCCGAGTGCGGGGCGGGGCTGCGGCTGGACCGGGCGATCGAGATCGGACACATCTTCCAGCTGGGGCGGAAGTACGCCGACGCCTTCGGGCTGGACGTGCTCGGGCCCCAGGGCAAGCCGGTCCGGGTCACGATGGGCTCGTACGGCATCGGCGTCTCCCGGGCGGTGGCCGCGCTGGCCGAGCAGACGGCCGACGAGCGCGGGCTGTGCTGGCCGGCGGAGGTGGCCCCGGCGGACGTCCACGTCGTGGCGGCGGGCAAGGCCGTACCGCTGGCGCTGGCCGAGCAGGCGGCGCAGGCCCTGGCGGCCGCGGGGAAGCGGGTCCTGCTGGACGACCGCGCCGGGGTGTCGCCGGGGGTCAAGCTCACGGACGCGGAGCTGATCGGCGTGCCGTGGATCCTGGTGGCGGGGCGCCGGGCGGGAGACGGGGTGGTCGAGCTCCAGGACCGCCGCACGGGGGCGCGGGAGGAGCTTTCGCTGGAGGAGGCGTTGGGGCGGGTGGGGTAGCCGCTGCCCTGCCGGTCGGCCTGTGGTGCGGGTGAGTGGCCCGGGTGGCCCCGGGGCCTTTTTCAGCCTCGTCGGCGTTTGAGGTGCTACGGCGTCGGGGGGTCCGGGGGTGGGCCGGGGAGCGCCGGCTCCTCCGGGGGCGTGAGGGGTTGCGGGGGCGCCGGTTCCGGGTGGGGGGACGGAGGGGTCGGGGCCGCTCGTTCCAGGAAGCGGAGGAGCTCCACCGGGAAGGGGAGGACGAGGGTGGAGTTCTTCTCCGCCGCTACGGCGATCACCGTTTGGAGCAGGCGGAGCTGGAGGGCCGCCGGCTGGTCCGACATGACCGCGGCGGCCTCGGCCAGTTTGTGCGAAGCCTGGAGTTCCGCGTCGGCGTTGATCACGCGGGCGCGGCGCTCCCGGTCCGCTTCCGCCTGGCGGGCCATCGACCGTTTCATGGTCTCCGGGAGGGAGACGTCCTTGATCTCCACCCGGTCGATCTGGACGCCCCAGCCCATCGCCGGGCTGTCGATCATCAGCTCCAGGCCCTGGTTCAGCTTCTCGCGGTTCGAGAGGAGGTCGTCCAGGTCGCTCTTGCCGATGATCGACCGCAGGGAGGTCTGCGCCATCTGGGAGACCGCGAAGCGGTAGTCCTCCACCGCGATGATCGCGCTCGCCGGGTCGACCACCTTGAAGTAGACGACCGCGTCCACCCGCACCGTGACGTTGTCCCGGGTGATGCCCTCCTGCGCCGGGATCGGGAGGGTGACGATCTGGAGGTTCACCTTGTGGAGGCGGTCGGCCACCGGGAGGATCATCGTGAAGCCGGGCGGGCGGATCCCTTCGCGCAGCCGGCCGAAGCGGAGGACGACGCCCCGCTCGTACTGCTTCACCACCCGCGCGGCGGCGCCCAGGTAGACCGCGATACCCGCGGCCGCGGCGATTCCCGCTGTCAGCACTTCCTCGACCATGACGGCCCCCTGGGGGGATGTACGCCCTTTATCAGGGTATGCCCTACAACCAGGCCGCGAACTCCAGCAGCAGCTCCGCGTCCTGGCGGCGCCCGGCGGCCAGCGCGCGGGCCCCGGACTCCACCGCACGGAACACCGTCCAGCCCCGCAGCCGGTCCCGGTCGACTTCGAGGGAGTCGGCGAGCTTGTTCACCCGCCGGCGCGCCCCGGACGCCCCCGCCGACGAGGCCACCTGGTCCTCCAGCCGGTCCCGCACCAGGCGGGCCAGGTCGTACGCCCGCTCGCCGACCAGCGGGTCCGGGCCCACCGTCAGCCACGGGGCGCGTTCGGCCGCCAGGACCTTGCCCTGCCGGAAGTTCCCGTGCAGGAGCAGGTCTTCCGTGGGCGCCGCCGTCAGTTCCGCGTGGAGGGCGAGGGCCGTGTCCGCGAGGGTGCGCAGCTCCGGCGGCGCCGCGCGGAGGGCGGTCGCCTGCGCCGTCGTGCGCTCGGTGACCGTCTCGAAGTCGTGGCCGGCCGGGGGGCGGACCCAGAGGCGGCGCAGGGTGCCGCACGCCTCCAGGAGGGCCTTCGGCTCCGGGAGCGAGCGCAACGAGACCTCGGCGTGCAGGCGTTCCAGCAGCAGTGCCCCGTCGTCCTCGTGGTGGCGCGAGTCGAGGACCCGGACCGCCCCGAAACCGCCCCAGTGCGCGAGTGCGGCCAGCTCCCGGTCGGGCCGGGCCACCGGGGGCGCCAGCTTCAGGGCGGCCGGGGTGCCGTCGGCGTAGCGGACCAGGATCACCAGGCTGCTGCGGCCGCCCGGGGCCAGGACCCGCTGGGCCACTACGTCCCGCCGCTCCAGCGCCTCCTTGGCGAGCTCGGGCAGCCGCTCCAGCCACTGCGTGTCCTGCGCTGTCCGCGGCAGCTCGCCGAGCGCCCGTACGAGCCGCTGCGGCGGTTCGAAAGCCATGCGTGCGTGGTCCCTTTCAGCTGGTGCGGGCCCCCTGCGAGCGTTCGGTGAGCCCAGGGAAGGCTACGCCGACACCGCGCCAGCGTGCCGCGCGCACGGCCGCCGCGCTCAGCGCGTCGGCCGCGTCGCGGCGCAACTGGCCGTCAGCCGCCCGGACGAGGTCGGAGTACGCCCCCGCCACCCGGTCCTCGATGTCGGCGGCCAGCCGCTCGGCGTCGTCCGGGGAGCGGACCTCGAACGGCAGGCTGTACGCCGCCTCGGAGGGCCGGGGCGCTCCGCCCAGCTCCCGTACGGTCCGGGTGAGCCGGTCGCGGCGGGAGAGGTGGTGGCCGTACGCCTCCCGGGCCTCGGTCGCCCGGGCCGGGTCGATCCGGGCGCCGACGACCCCGTACCCGTACGCCGCCGCGTGCTCGGCGGCCAGCGCCGCCTGGGCGGCCTCCAGGGCGCGCCCGCCGGGGGAGGGGGAGGGCTTCACTGCGGGGTTCACGAGGCGGCTCCCGGGGTCGAGGTCAGCAGGTAGGCGTGGACGGCCCCGCAGGCCGCCACCGAGGCGAGCATCCGGGCCAGCTCCCCGGGGGCGCCGGCCAGGGCGATGGTCCGGGCCTCCGACAGGCTGCGCTCGGCGTCCGCGAGGGCGCTCAGGGCCTCGGCGGGCTTCGCCGGGACCTCCGCCCGCCCGGACGCCGGCGCGCTGGGGGAGGGGGAGGCGGACGGGGAGGCCGCCCGGGAGGGCTTCGGATCGGCCTTCGGGGCCGTGAAGGCGAGGGCCTTGACGTGCGCCGCCACGGCCTCCCGCAGCGGGGCGAGCCGCTCGGACAGGTCGGGGTGGACGGCGGTGGTGGCGTCGTAACGTTCCAGCAGCCGCTCGCTGTCACGGACGGCGCCGTCACGCATCCGCCGTTCGAGTGGAATCCCGCTGTCGGCGCCGGCCGGGTCACCCCCGCCGGAACACCCGCTGACCAGCGCGGACCCGGCCGCCGCGGCGGCGGCTCCGGCGAGCACGTTCCTGCGTGAGGGCGAGGGCCTCGAAGGCAAGGTCCAGGGCACGATGACGTCCTCGGGGTGATGGCGGGGCAAGGTGTGATCACGGTACCCGGGGGTCCGCCCGGCGGCGCGGACGGCAACACCCTCCGCGACCGGATACCCTTTGACCTGACACGCGACGGAAAACCACAACAGCACACGCGGCCGAGGAGTCACCCGGATGAGCACCACCCAGAGCGACAGGCTGCGCGGACTGCTGGAGCCGCTCGTCGCCGCCAAGGGCCTGGACCTCGAAGAGATCGAGCTTTCCAAGGCCGGCAGGCGCCGGATGCTGCGGATCGTCGTGGATTCCGACGAGGGCGTGGAGCTGGACGCGTGCGCCGAGCTGAGCCGTGAGGTCTCCGACAAGCTCGACGAGTCCGACGTGATGGGCGAGGACGAGTACGTCCTCGAAGTCAGCTCCCCGGGCGCGGACCGCCCCCTCAGCGAGCGCCGTCACTACGTTCGGGCCACCGGCCGTCTCGTGAAGTTCCAGCTCGTCGAGGGCGGGGAGCTGATCGCCCGCATCCTCGGCGTCGACGACGAGGGCATGGACCTCGAAGTTCCGGGCGTGAAGGGCCGCAAGGCGACCGCCCGCCGCATCACGTTCACCGACATCGCCAAGGCGCGTGTCGAGATCGAGTTCAACCGCAAGGACAAGAAGGAAGAGGAGGCGTAGCCGTGGACATCGACATGAGTGCCCTGCGGGGTCTGGTCCGGGAGAAGGAGATCTCCTTCGACCTGCTCGTCGAGGCGATCGAGTCGGCCCTCCTCATCGCGTACCACCGCACCGAGGGCAGCTTCCGCCGCGCCCGGGTGGTGCTGGACCGTACCAACGGCCACGTGGTCGTGTGGGCGACCGAGGACCCGCGCGATCTTGAGGAGGGGCAGGAGCCCAAGGAGTTCGACGACACCCCGTCGGACTTCGGCCGGATCGCCGCGACGACCGCCAAGCAGGTGATCCTCCAGCGTCTGCGCGACGCCGAGGACGACCTGACCTTCGGCGAGTTCGCCGGCCGTGAGGGCGACGTCATCACCGGCGTCGTCCAGCAGGGCAAGGACCCCAAGAACGTCCTGGTCGACATCGGCAAGCTGGAGGCCATCCTGCCGGTGCAGGAGCAGGTCCCCGGTGAGGAGTACCCGCACGGGCTCCGCCTGAAGGCGTACGTCGTGCGCGTCGCGAAGGGTGTCCGCGGTCCGTCCGTGACCCTGTCGCGGACCCACCCGAACCTGGTGAAGAAGCTCTTCGCCCTGGAGGTCCCGGAGATCGCCGACGGCAGCGTCGAGATCTCCGCGATCGCCCGCGAGGCCGGCCACCGCACCAAGATCGCCGTCCGGTCCACCCGTTCGGGTCTGAACCCGAAGGGCGCCTGCATCGGCCCGATGGGCAGCCGCGTGCGCAACGTGATGGCCGAACTGCACGGCGAGAAGATCGACATCGTCGACTGGTCGGACGACCCGGCGGAGATGGTCGCGAACGCCCTGTCACCCGCCCGGGTGAGCAAGGTCGAGGTCGTCGACTGGGACTCCCGCTCCGCACGGGTGACCGTCCCCGACTACCAGCTGTCGCTGGCCATCGGCAAGGAGGGCCAGAACGCCCGCCTCGCCGCGCGGCTCACCGGCTGGCGCATCGACATCCGGCCCGACACCGAGCCGGCGCCCGACGCGGACGCCGACCGGGACTGACCGGGACTGACCGGAAACGGCGGCCGGCGGGAATAAATCACTACCGGACGACCGTTTTCGGCCGGTAGACAGGGGTCCTCGTACGTGAGGACCCCTCGTGGATCACAACGACATCCGTTCGATTTTTCACCTGAAGGGGTGAGGTCGGTGCGGGGAGGTAGACTTAGGCGTGTCTGGCCGGACGCAAGCCCGCGCATGCCCCGAACGCACCTGTGTGGGGTGCCGGGAGCGAGCGGCCAAGAACGATCTGCTGCGCATCGTGGCGATCGGGGACGAATGTGTCCCTGATCCTCGCGGTACGCTGCCCGGCCGGGGTGCGTACGTGCACCCTGCCGTGGTCTGCCTCGACCAGGCGGTCCGCCGCCGGGCGTTCCCCCGGGCCCTCCGGTCCGCAGGACCGCTCGACACGGAGGGACTGCGCAATGCCCTGGCCGTCCAGGCCGTGGCGACACCGTAAGAAGAAGCACGGCACGGATGCCCCGTGCGGTCAGGTACCTCGCGAGTTGGAAGTAGGTCGAGATTGCGATGAGCACTCGATGAGTACGCGATGAGTACGCCCATGAAGTAGCGACGGTCCGGCGTAACCCGGACCTAAAAGGAGCGAAGTGGCTAAGGTCCGGGTATACGAACTCGCCAAGGAGTTCGGGGTTGAGAGCAAGGTCGTCATGGCCAAGCTCCAAGAACTCGGTGAATTCGTCCGTTCGGCGTCCTCGACGATCGAGGCGCCGGTTGTACGCAAGTTGACTGACGCACTGCAGGGGCCCGGCGGCAACGCCGGCAAGTCCGCTGCAAAGCCCGGCGCGCCCCGCAAGGCCGCGCCCGCCAAGCCCGCGGCGCCCTCCCCGGCGTCCGCGGCACGTCCTGCCCCGAAGCCCGGCGCACCGGCCCCCAAGCCGGCCGCAGCCGAGGCCCCGGCGGCCCCCGCCCCGGTGACTCCGGCCGCTCCCGGCCCGCGTCCCGGTCCCAAGGCTCCGGCCGCCCCGAAGCCCGCTCCGGCGGCTCCCGTGGCGACCGAGTTCTCCGCGCCCCCGGCGGCTCCCGCCGCTCCGGCGCGTCCCGCCGCGTCCCCCGGCCCCCGTCCGGCGCAGCAGCGTCCGGCCGGCCCGGGTCAGGGCGGTGCCCGTCCCGGCGCCCCGCGTCCGGCCGGCTCCGCCCCCGGTGCCCAGGCCCCGCGCCCGGGTGCTCCGGCTCCGCGTCCCCAGGGCGCCCGTCCGGCCGGTCCCCGTCCGGGCAACAACCCGTTCACGTCCGGCGGCTCCACCGGCATGGCGCGCCCGCAGGCGCCCCGTCCGGCCGGCGCCCCGCGTCCCGGTGCCCCCGGCGCCGGCGGCCAGGGTGCCCCGCGTCCGCAGGGCGGCCCCGGCGGCGCCCCGCGTCCGCAGGGTCCCGGCGGCGCCCGTCCCACCCCGGGCGGCATGCCCCGTCCGCAGGGCGGCGCTCCGCGTCCGGGTGGTGCTCCCGGTGGTAACCGTCCGAACCCCGGCATGATGCCGCAGCGTCCCGCTGCCGGCGGTCCCGGCCCCCGTCCCGGCGGCGGCCCCCGTCCCGGTCCGGGTGGCGCAGGCCGTCCGGGTGGTCCCGGTCGTCCCGGCGGCGGCGGCTTCGCCGGCCGTCCGGCCGGTCCGGGCTCGCGTCCGGCCGGTGGCGGCTTCGGCGGCCCGCGTCCGGGTGGCGGCGGCTTCGGCGGCGGCCCGGCCGGTGCCGGTGGCGGCGGTCGTCCCGGCTTCGGCGGGCGTCCCGGTGGTCCCGGTGCCCGTGGTGGCACGCAGGGTGCCTTCGGCCGTCCCGGCGGTCCGGCCCGTCGTGGTCGCAAGTCGAAGCGTCAGAGGCGCCAGGAGTACGAGGCCATGCAGGCCCCGTCCGTGGGCGGCGTGATGCTGCCCCGCGGCAACGGCGAGACCGTTCGCCTGTCGCGCGGTGCGTCCCTCACCGACTTCGCGGAGAAGATCAACGCCAACCCGGCGTCGCTGGTCGCGGTCATGATGAACCTCGGCGAGATGGTCACTGCCACGCAGTCCGTCTCCGACGAGACCCTCCAGCTCCTCGCGGGCGAGATGAACTACACCGTTCAGATCGTCAGCCCGGAGGAGGAGGACCGCGAGCTCCTCGAGGGCTTCGACATCGAGTTCGGCGAGGACGAGGGCGGCGAGGAGTTCCTGCTGCCGCGTCCGCCGGTCGTGACCGTCATGGGTCACGTCGACCACGGTAAGACCCGCCTGCTCGACGCCATCCGCAAGACGAACGTCGTCGCGGGCGAGGCCGGTGGCATCACCCAGCACATCGGTGCCTACCAGGTCTCCACCGAGGTCAACGAAGAAGAGCGTCGCATCACCTTCATCGACACCCCGGGTCACGAGGCGTTCACCGCCATGCGTGCCCGTGGTGCGAAGTCGACCGACATCGCGATCCTCGTGGTCGCGGCCAACGACGGCGTCATGCCGCAGACGATCGAGGCGCTCAACCACGCCAAGGCCGCCGGCGTCCCGATCGTCGTCGCGGTCAACAAGATCGACGTCGAGGGTGCCGACCCGGTCAAGGTCCGCGGTCAGCTGACCGAGTTCGGTCTGGTGGCCGAGGAGTACGGCGGCGACACGATGTTCGTCGACATCTCCGCCAAGCAGGGTCTGCACATCGACTCCCTGCTGGAGGCCGTCGTCCTCACCGCCGACGCCTCCCTCGACCTGCGCGCCAACCCGGAGCAGGACGCTCAGGGTATTGCGATCGAGTCCCACCTCGACCGTGGCCGCGGTGCCGTCGCCACCGTCCTCGTCCAGCGCGGTACCCTCCGCGTCGGCGACACGATGGTCGTGGGCGACGCCTACGGCCGCGTGCGCGCCATGCTCGACGACAAGGGCAACAACGTCGAGGAAGCGGGTCCGTCGACCCCCGTCCTGGTCCTGGGTCTCACCAACGTCCCCGGCGCCGGCGACAACTTCCTCGTCGTCGACGAGGACCGCACGGCCCGCCAGATCGCCGAGAAGCGTGCTGCGCGTGAGCGCAATGCCAACTTCGCCAAGCGCGTCCGTCGCGTGTCCCTCGAGGACCTCGACTCCGTGCTCAAGGCCGGTCTGGTCCAGGAACTCAACCTCATCATCAAGGGCGACGCGTCCGGTGCGGTCGAGGCCCTGGAGTCCTCGCTGCTCCAGCTCGACGTCGGTGAAGAGGTCGACATCCGCGTCCTGCACCGCGGTGTGGGTGCGGTCACCGAGTCCGACATCTCGCTGGCGATGGGCTCCGACGCCATCGTCATCGGTTACAACGTCCGTGCGGCCGGCCGTGCCGCGCAGATGGCGGACCGCGAGGGCGTCGACGTCCGGTACTACTCGGTGATCTACCAGGCCATCGAGGAGATCGAGGCGGCCCTCAAGGGTCTCCTCAAGCCGGAGTACGAAGAGGTCGAGCTCGGTACGGCGGAGATCCGCGAGATCTTCCGCTCGTCCAAGCTGGGCAACATCGCCGGTGTCCTGGTCCGCTCGGGCGAGGTCAAGCGCAACACCAAGGCGCGGCTCCTGCGCGATGGCAAGGTCATCGCCGAGAACCTCACCATCTCTGGTCTGCGCCGCTTCAAGGACGACGTCACCGAGATCCGCGAAGGCTTCGAGGGCGGTATCAACCTCGGCTCCTTCAACGACATCAAGATCGACGACGTCATCGCGACGTACGAGATGCGCGAGAAGCCCCGCGCGTAAGCGCGAGGCGGTTCGCACCGTGTCGTAACACCGGGGCCGGTCGGCGGAATATCCGTCGATCGGCCCCGGCCGTTGCGTGTACGGTTCTGGTGACCCTGCCGAGCGACGGCCGGCAGGCCACCGAACCCGCACCGGCGGGATATCCGGAACTGCATGTACGTGGGGACTCTGTCCTTCGATCTGCTCCTCGGCGACGTTCATTCGTTGAAGGAGAAACGCTCCGTCGTCCGGCCCATCGTCGCCGAGCTCCAGCGCAAGTTCGCCGTGAGCGCGGCCGAGGTGGGAGACCAGGACCTGCACCGCAGGGCCCGTATAGGGGTGGCCCTGGTGAGCGGTGACGCGGGGTTCGTGTCGGACGTACTGGACCGCTGCGAGCGGCTGGTCGCGGCGCGTCCGGAAGTGGAGCTGCTGTCCGTGAGACGGCGGTTCCACGGTGATGAAGACTGATTGCTTGTCTGCAAGGAAGAAGGAGACGGACCAGTGGCCGACAATGCGCGGGCGAAGAAGCTGGCGGACCTCATCCGGGAGGTGGTGGCGCAGAAGCTGCAGCGTGGAGTCAAGGACCCCCGCCTCGGTACGCACGTGACCATCACGGACACCCGGGTCACCGGCGACCTGCGGGAGGCCACGGTCTTCTACACGGTCTACGGCGACGACGAGGACCGGGCCAGCGCGGCAGCGGGCCTGGAGAGCGCCAAGGGCGTACTGCGCTCCGCGGTCGGCCGGGCGGCGGGAACCAAGTTCACGCCCACCCTGACCTTCGTCGCGGACGCCCTCCCGGAGAACGCCAAGACCATCGAGGACCTCCTCGAGAAGGCGCGGACCTCCGACGCCCAGGTGCGCGAGGTCTCCTCCGGCGCCCAGTACGCCGGTGACGCCGACCCGTACAAGAAGCCCGATGAGGACTCCGACGACGCCGAGGACGCAGCCGCGGAATGAGCACCAACGCAGGGAAGACTCCGGACGGCCTTGTCATCGTCGACAAGCCGTCCGGCTTCACTTCGCACGACGTGGTCGCCAAGATGCGCGGGATCGCCAAGACCCGCCGCGTCGGCCACGCCGGCACCCTCGACCCCATGGCGACGGGCGTCCTCGTCCTCGGCGTCGAGAAGGCCACCAAGCTCCTCGGCCACCTCGCGCTGACGGAGAAGGAGTACCTCGGGACGATCCGCCTCGGGCAGTACACCCTCACGGACGACGCCGAGGGCGAGATCACCGCGTCCGCGGACGCCTCCGGGGTCACCCGGGAAGCCGTGGACGCGGGGATCGCCAAGCTGACCGGCGACATCATGCAGGTCCCGTCCAAGGTCAGCGCCATCAAGATCAAGGGCGTGCGCTCCTACAAGCGTGCCCGCGACGGCGAGGACTTCGAGATCCCGGCCCGGCCGGTGACCGTCTCGTCGTTCCAGGTGTACGACATGCGGGAGGCGGAGGCCGAGGACGGCACCAAGGTCGTCGACCTGGTCGTCTCCGTCGTCTGCTCCAGCGGTACCTACATCCGCGCCCTCGCCCGTGACCTGGGCGCCGACCTGGGCGTCGGCGGCCACCTCACGGCGCTGCGGCGCACGCGGGTGGGCCCCTACAAGCTCGACAAGGCGCGCACCCTCGACCAGCTCCAGGAGGAGCTGACCGTCATGCCCATCGGCGAGGCGGCCGCGGCCGCGTTCGCGCGCTGGGACCTGGACGCGCGGCGGGCCTCGCTGCTCGCCAACGGCGTCCGGATCGAGATGCCGGACGAGTTCCAGGACGGCCGGACCGTGGCCGTCTACGGCCCGCAGGGCCAGCTGCTCGGGCTCGTCGAGAGCAAGGGCGGCAAGGCGAAGTCCCTCGCGGTCTTCGTCTGACCGCCGGGTCCTCGTCTGACCCCCGGTCCGCTCCTTTGACGTGGAGCGGTGAGCGCACACGGACTGCCGCTCACCGCTCCACGACCCCCCTCGGGTAGGTCTCTATCCACCCGGAGCCCCTGATTCACCCTTCCGAGCAGGCGCTCGGAGTGAATGGAGGGAGCGTAAGGGGGCGCTTTCGGCCGCACGCTTTTCGTCCCGATCTTCACTTGCCTACCGTCATGACCACGGGTCCCGTGGCGGGGGAGTGGTGCGGCGTTGACGGACGAGGTCACAGATGGTGCGAGGGGCGCGGCGGCGGACCCCTGGGGAGCCGCGGAACTCGTGACGATCCGCGATCCGGCCGGACGGCCCCGCGGCAGCGGCTTCGTGGCCGACGACCGGGGGACGGTGGTGACCAGCCACGAGGCCGTCGACGGTCTGGAACGGATCACCCTGCACGCCCCCGGGGGGCGGACCTGGCGGGCCGAGGCCTGCGAGGTGACCGCCCTGCCGGAACTCGGACTGGCCCTGGTGCCCAGCGACGGGCTGGGGACGCGACCGCTGCCGGTGGCCGTGCGCGCGACCGTTTCCGCGGGGACGTACGTGCGCATCCCCGCGCGGGGCTGGCGCCAGGCGCGGGTGCTCGGGGCGGGGGCGGAGGTCGCCTACACCGCGGCCGGCCGCCGGCGGGTGCTGCCCGCCACCGTGGAGCTGGCGATCGGCACGGACGGCCGGGACGCCCTCCGGCTCGGCGGCGAGGCCTGCGGCGGGCCGGTCCTCGACGCGGCGACCGGAGCGGTGCTCGCGGTCGTGGGCACCGCTCTCGCTGCGGAGCGGCGCTCCGGCAGCTTCGCCGTGCCGCTGCGCGCGGCCGCGGCCACCGCACCCGGCGGCCCCCTCGCCGCCCTGCTGGAACGCAACGCCGCCACCGTCCCGGGATACGGCGCCGAACTCAACCTGGCGGGCGTGCTGCAGCTCACCGCCACCACCGTCGGCTCCGCCGTCCCCGTCCCCCCGGCCGCCGGCGCCGCTCCCCGGCCGGAGCCCGTGGAACGCCCCCGGATCGCCGCCGGGCTGGCCGCCTTCACCGCCGGGCAGGACCTCGTCCTCGGCCTCGTCGGAGACCCCGGCACCGGCCGCACCACCGCCCTCGCCACCCTGACCGCCGCCCGCGCCCGCGGCCCCCGCCCGGCGCCCACGCTCTGGCTCCGCGGCGCCGACCTGCGGGCCGACGACACGTCCTTGGCCGACGCGGTGACCCGGTCACTGAGGGAAGCGGGCCGCATCGCCACGGGGGTTTACGGCGAGGTGGGTGTGGGGTGGGCGGGGGCGTCTGCCGGCGGGGGTGTGGAGGGTGCGGGGCGGGCCGGGGCGGCGGCTGGGGACGCCGAGGGCGTGGGATGGGCGGGCGCCGCTGAGGGGAGCGCGACGGGTATCAGGTGGTCGGGGTCGGCCGGCGGGAACTCGGGGCGCGTGGGGTGGGCGGGCGCCGCTGACGGAAGCACGGCGGGCATGAGGTGGTCGGGGCCGTCTGCCAGCGGGGACGCCGAGGGCGTGGGCCGGGCGGGGTCGGTCGGCGGCGGGAACGCGGAAGGTGCAGGCCGGGCGGGGGGCGCTGACGGGCACGCCGGGGGCGTGGGTTCGGTGGGCGCTGCTGACGGGAGGGCAGCGGGTATGGGGCGGGCCCGGGCCGTTGCCGGGGGGACGGCTGAGGGTCCGGCTGGGGCGGAGCCGGCCGTTCGCGGGGTGGCAGAGGGCTCGGTGTGGGCTGGGGGTGCCCCCGACGGGGCGGCAGAGGGTGTGGCGGGGGCCCGGGCTGCCGCCGACGGGGTGGGAAGGAGTGTGGCGCAGGCAGGGGCTGCCGGGGAGACGGCGGGGGTGGCCGTCGACGGGGTGCCCGGGGACGCGGCGTGGGCCGGCGCTGTCGCCGACGGGGCGGCGGGCGGCGCGCCGGGGACCCGGGCCGCCGCCAGGGGCACGACAGGGGGTACGGCGGGGGCGGCCGCCGGAGGGGCGGGGGAGGGACCGGCGGAGCGGGTGGCCCGGATTGCGGGCGCCGCCGGGCGGGCCCTGCTGGTGGTGCTGGACACCCCCGAGGAGATGCCGCCCGCCCTGGCGCACCGCCTCGCGCAGTGGACCGTTGCCACCGCCGCGTGGCTGTGCGGTACCGGGGCACGGCTCGTGGTCGCCGCCCGGCCCGAGTACTGGGAGCGGGCCGGCGCCCTGTACCCGCCGGAGCTGCTGCACACCCCCGACCGCCCCGCCCGGCGGCTGCCGCCCGCGCTGCCCGTCGGGGACCTGACCCCGGCGGAGGCGCAGACGGCCCGGGCCCGCCTGGGCATCCCGGCGGACGCGGTACGGGACGCCGACGCGCGCCACCCCCTCACCCTGAGCCTGCTCGCGGGCATCCGCGCCGCCGGGGTCACGGAGGGCCGCCCGGACCGTGACGAGGTCTTCGCGGCCCACCTGGACCTGCTGGCCCTCCGCGTGGCCCTCCGCATCGCAGCCGCCCCCCACTCCACCGCCCCCCACTCCACCGCCCCCGACTGCCGGCCGGACGCCACCGCCGGGCCCTCGGCCACGGGGGACCCGGCGGGCCCCCGGACGGGAACTCCCGCTTCCGGGAGTGCTCCCGGCGGGGCCTGGACCGCCGAGGGCTGGGCGGGCGGCTCCTGGACCCCGGAGCCCTCCACGGGAGAATCCGCCCGGGACCGTGTCCCGGCTGCCGGCGGCCCACCGTACGAGGGGCGCCCGGAGGCGGAGACCCGCGTGGGCGGTCGCCCGCCCGGCGCAGCCGCCCAGGCCGGGAGTCGCCCTGCCGACCCCGCCCCGGGCCGCAACGGCCGTGGCTGGGCCCCGGAGCCCGGTGACTGGTCGGCGGACGGCCGTTGGACGCCGGGTACGCGGAGGGACGGGGGTCCGTCCGGCGGGCCCGGTGCGGGCAGGCGGGCGGAGCCTGGCGGTCCGTGGGCGGAGGGGCCTTGGGTGCCGGGTGCGCGGAGGGACGGAGGGCCGTTCGGCGGGCCCGTTATGGGCGGGTGCCCGGAGTCCGATGGCCGGTCGGCGGAAGGCCGACGGGTGCCGGGTACACGGAGGGACGGGGGTCCGCTCGGCGGGCCGGATGCGGGCAGGCGGGCGGAGCCCGGTGGCCCGTCGGCGCAGGGGCCTTGGGTACCGGGGGCACGGACGGGCGAGGGGCTGTCCGGCGGGCCTGGTGAGGGCGGGCGCGCGGAGCCCGGTGGTCCGTGGGCGGAGGGGTATGGGGCGCCGACGGGTGGGGGTTCGTCCGGTGGGCCCGGCGCAGGCAGGTGCGCGGAGTCCGATCGTCTGGGGGTGGAGGGGCCGTGGGTGCCGGGTGCGCCGGGGGATGAGGAGCTGTCCGGGAGGCTCGGTGTGGGCGGGCGTGCGGAGTCCGGTGGTGTGTGGGTGGAGGGGCGTTGGGTGTCGGGTGTGCCGGGGGATGGGGGTTCCTCCGGTGCGGGCAGGCGGGCGGAGCCCGGTGGTCCGTGGGTGGAGGGGCCTTGGGTGCCGGGGGCGCGGCGGGATGGGTGTTCCGGCGGGCCTGATGCGGGCGGGAGCGCCGAGTCCGGTGGTCTGGGGGCGGAAGGGCGTTGGGTGCCGGGTGCCCGCCGGGAGCAGGTGCCGCCTGACGGGACCGGCACGGGCAGGTACGATCGACCCGCGGGACGTGGGCATCGCCACCGTCGACATCTCCGCCCTGCGCGGCGGCGACCCCTCGTACAACGCCGACGTGGCCCGCCGCCTGCTG
>NZ_JBEZWL010000060.1:0-43067 GCF_040648015.1 Streptomyces sp. NPDC029216
CAAGCAGGGCCTGACGGCCGACGGACAGGCGCCGCCATCGCGTACCGATCTCCCGCTGCCGGACGGTGAGCTGGTCGGTCAGGTGCCGCAGGGTACCGCTGGACAGATCGATCGACGACGGGCAGGCAAGCACGCGAAGCTCCTGGCGGACATGGGTGATCTTGGTCGAGAACCCGTCTACCAGGAGCTTCGTTGTTGCGTACAGCCCTTGGCCCCCAACAGGCCGACACCGCAGTCAGGTTGGAAAAGGCTCACTGTGAGGGCATGGTTCGAAGTGACTCCCGAAGGGGCTGTCCTTGCCCGCAGGGGATCGTGGATGCCTCCGATCAATGGAAAGTGGGATCTGCGGCCCGATGGGCCCTGATGTCGACATATTCCGCACCCGAAAGGACGGCAAATGACTCAAAGTGACTTGGATTCGACGGAATACCAGCTCTATCTGCTCAAGACGATGGATCCGCAGCCGGAGATCCTTGACAGAGCCCTTACGGAGATCGGATTCTCTAAAGATCAAATGGAGCAAGAATGGGAACGCGTTAAATCAGTAATTCTGATGCCGTCCGGGTCGGCAGGTCGGACACGGGACATCCTGAGAGACGTTCGGACCCACCAGGAGCAGGATGGGCTCGTCGAGCGTTACAAATTTCCTCTCTGGCCGGACTATGAACTCGAAATCGAATACCATTCGGCAGGGGATTTCTTCATGCGGCTCTGGTTCGTCCGAGCCCCCGGAAGTAGGCCACCCGTTGGTCAGCCAACGCCGTGGACCTGGCTCAAGGATGAGGTCCTCGCGCAGTACCAGGACGTCAAGGAACTCACGCTCTGGCTTCCCTACGAAACCTATGACGTACTGAATCCGCAGGATGGGAAGCGGTATTTCCTCCGCTTCGGATGGCACGTCCTGCAGGAAATCGAGGAGATGTAACCGAACAGCCCCCGGGGATTCCACCGCCGGGTGGAATCCCCGGGGGCTCGGTGACTATCCGCCGGAGAAGATCGCCTTCCAGACGCGGACGCCGGTCTGCTGCCGCAGCCAGGCGTCCGAAATCGGCGACGCCTGACGCCAGGTCGCCGACCAGCTGCTGGAGGTCAACGTCCTCTATCGGCTCCGCGCTGCTCAGGGGGTGCTCGGTCTGCGGAAGAAATACGGTGAGACACGGCTGGAAGCCGCCTGCGCGAGAGTCACCGCGGTCGGTGGTCCGTCCTCCCGCACCATCAAGGGCATCCTCATCGCCTGCACCGATCCCGATCCCAGCGGAGACGCCGGGGCTGCGGCTTTCCTCCACGGCTCCGCCCGGCTCTTCGCCACCGTCGCGACCCCCGAGACGACGACCAGGCCCACGGCGGCGAACTCGGCCGTCTCGACTTCCTTCAGGTCCCCTGCCAGGACGAGATCACCGGCCGCGAGACCGTCGCTTTGCAACGCCGCCTGCAGCGGGCGAAGTTCGAGCAACAGGTGACCGTGGAGGAGTTCGACTTCACGGCCTCCTCGAAACTGCCCGCCGCCCGGATTCCCCCGCCCCACGAGGGCCTTCATCACCTCCTCCGGCCCGCCACGAGGCGGTAGACCCCCAGCAGGATGAGGGCGCCGACGATCGCCGCGATCCAGGTGGACAGCTGGAAGAACCCGTCGATGGATTCGACGTGGAAGATCACCTTGCCGAGCCATCCTCCGAGGAGGGCGCCGGCGATGCCGATCAGGATCGTCACGACGCAGCCGCCCGGGTCCCGCCCCGGCATGATGGCCTTCGCGATGATCCCGGCGAGCAGACCCAAGACGATCCAGCCGATGATGCTCATGAGGCGCCCCTTTGCGACGGTGTGAGCTGTGTGGTCCTTCTGCGCCGTCCCACGGATTCCAAACGCGCAATCGCCAGGGCGGGTGAATGCCTCCCCCCGGATGACGCCATGTGTGTGCACGGCGACGTTGGGCACACGCGGCCATGACCGTACCCAAGACGAGCGTCCTCGTACGGGACTGCGCGGAACCCGAACCGCTGGCCCGCTTCTACGCCGCCCTGCCGGGCGCCCGCGTCGACCCGGCCGAGGGCGACGCCGACCTCCTCCTCGTGGCCGACCTCTCCGGCCCGGTGCCGGGCATCCGCCGGGACCCCGACCGCGTACGGCCCAGCTGGCCGCCGCCGGACGGCCCCCAACAGCCCCACCTGCGGATACTGGTCGCGCCGGAGGCGCTCGACGAGGCGAGGCGCAGTTGCGGTCGCAGAAGCCGCAAGCTCCGCGATCGTCGTGCCGACCTCCGCCCTCGCCAACCGCATCGACCACCTCACCGGACACCAGTTCACCGACCGGCTCACCGTCCTTCCGTGGGGCATCCCCGTAAGCGATGCCCGGGTACGCGATCAACCACCTGCCGACACAGGAGCCCTGTCTCTGGTACACGCCGGCCGCCTGGACGAGAACAAGTCCACCATCACCGCCATCGAAGCCCTCGCGCTCACGGACCAGCCGCACCACCTGACCGTGATCGGCCACGGAACCCTCCGGGAGCACCTGGAACAACGGGCCACCGAACTCGGGCTGCGGGAGCGCATCCGCTTCGAGCCGTTCCTGCCCCGCGCCGAACTCTGGCGACGCCTGCCGAACTTCGACGCCTTCGTCTTCACGACCAGGGGCCTGGAGGCGTTCGGGCTCGTCCTCATCGAAGCCCAAGCCCACGGACTCCCCATCGTCTACTCCGACCTCCCCGGCGTCAGACAGATCCTCCGGGGCGCCGGCGTTCCCTACACCCCAGGCGACCCCCACTCACTGGCCACGGCCCTCGACGACCTCGGCCGAGACTTCCACCGGCGCACGGCCCTCGCCAATGAGGCCCTCAACAATGCGCGCCGCTACGACATCGCGGCCACCGGCCGCCAGCTTCGCGACCTGACGCTCCGCGTGGGGAGGGATCGGTACAATAATGAGGCGGAGCCGTCCGCGTGGACCGAGAGGCGGGTACGGGCCGACCCATTGCTGAGTGGGCCCTGCGCACGGGCGCATATGATCGAGCTTCCTTCCCACTGGACGGGGAAACGCTTCCGCAGGTCCTCATCGACCCTTCGTGGGGTCGCAACACGCCGACAAGCCCGGCGGCCACGAGGTCGCCGGGTCGGCCGCGCTGCGGGTGGAGGATGTCTACGGGTGGCGAGTGAAGGAGTGCAGCCGGTCGACCTCGGTGAAGCCGACCCGGTCGTACAGGCCGTTGGCTGGGGTGCGGTCCCGTTCCGGGTCCCCGGCAGGGGCGTCGTCGTCGACGAAGAGGATCGTCTCGACCGCGCCCAGTCCGCTCAGCAGGCCCAGGGCGGAGCCGAGGAGGGCCAGGCCCAGGCCTCGCCCGCGGGCGGCGCGGGTGACGCCGATCCACCACAGCACCCCGATGCCGACGGTGGGGCCGATGGTGGCCTCCGCCAGGAGTTCCCCGCCTTCACGGACTTCCAGACGCTTGCCGGGCGGGTCCTGGCAGTCGGTGACGGTGCAGTGCGCGACGTGCGGCAGGCAGGTGACCGGCAGGTCCGCATGCATGTATCGCCACAGGTCGCGCCCGGTGAACCCGGCGGCTTCCAGCACCCGGCGGGTTGCGGGGCGGTGGCCGGCGGGCAGGCCCACCAGGCCCAGGGTCAAGGCGGGGGCGAACACGGCTCCACTGGCATCGCAGGGGAGGACCCGCATGAAGCGAAGGGGGACGGGTGAGTCCCCGTCCTGGGCAAGGCGCTCTCCGGCCCGGACGGAGAGCTGAACGAGGATCTTTGGGAGGAGCTCGTCCTGCCCGGCGAGGCTCTGGGCTATGCCGGTTCCAACAGGACTGCCGGCAGGGTGCCGCTCACGATCGGGCCTTTCGGCAGAGAGAGCCCGAAGAACTTCTCGACGACGCCCAGCGCGGTGCTGTGTACCTCCCTTTCGTCCCGCTCCGGGTCCGGGAGGCCGGCAGCGGTCAGCAGCTGCTGCAGGCGGGCGGCCGTCGCGGGCTCGCCGTCGACCCCCTGGTAGCCCCACGAGGCGTCAAGGTGCAGGTTGCAGGCGCTCAGCAGGCGGCCGTCGTGGAAGTACTCGAACTGCGGCGGGACCGGCTTGCCGTTCTCCTCCTCGTACTCCAGGAGGCAGACGTGCGCACCGTCGCGGGAGACCGGTGCCAGTGGCCCGAACTCGCCTGGCCAGCCGCCGTACGTGACCGCGTACGTCCAGTCACCGGCGCGTCCGAGACGCAGGCCGATGCCGTCGAGGGGATCGCCGTAGGTGTCGTCCATGAGCTCCAGAAGGGAGTCTGTGGTGTGCTCCCCGACCGCCACGGCGGAGTGCTCGGCCTCGTACTGCAGGGTCGCGGCGAGGCGCTCGGCGAGCTCTTGCGGCGACAGCCCGCGGGCGAGCACCACGTGGTAGCCCCCGAAGGCGATGGATTGCGGGGCAGCGAGCCAGGTCGTTCCGTCTGTCATGACCGTCATCCTGATCGATGCCTCTGACAACGCGCGCACGTACGGGCGTACCGCACAGCTTAGGAGTCGGGTCAGCGCAGGCTGGTGCCGTAGGAGTCGGTGAGCTGCCATACGCGGATGTGGGTGGTGGGTGCGGGCCAGATCTGGATGAAGTGGTGTTCGACGGGTGTGTCGTCGTCGATGATCTGGATCTGGTCGCCGAGGTCCCGGTCGCGTGCGTGGACACGGACACGGCTGTCGGTGTTCGTGTAGACGGCGAGGGCCGGCCATGCCTCGAACCGGTTGCCCCGGTTGGGCCCGGGTACGCACTCTGCGGCAACGGGCACATGAGTGAACCCAGCGCTCAGAACTGCGGTAGGGAAGGCAGCCGCCTCGATGGGCACGCTCTGCGGCAGCACCACGGCCGTCACCACGAGTGCCACTCCAGGCAGCTGTGCACGTCAGCTTATTCACCACTTCGTCCGACGGTCAGCCCAGCCCATGTGTCCATGCCCCAACCGGATACCGCACGGCATCCCATCTGCCGGCGGGACATCGCCGCATGGTCACTCCGACGAAGGACGTTGCAGGGGTGGGCACGGTCCGGAATGCCCGCCATTCCCTGATCCAGTCAGCGCCGCTGTGGTGCCGGCATACCCCGGTAGGAGCGGAAGACGCGGATGTCGCCCTGTCAGGAAGGTCGTACTCGCCAGCGTGGTGGTCACGGCGGAGAGGGGCAGACTGATGGCGATGCTGGTCGTGGGGTACAGGCTGGCCAACGACGTCGCCACCCGCCAGGTGACAGCTCTGGTGACCGAGACCGGCACCATGTACCGCGCGCACGGCCTCTACGGGAAACACGCACAGATCTCCAAGCCGGAACCATCCGTCGCCCTGCTGAGCCCGGTGCGCGCGGGCGAGAACCCGCTCGCCCGCCCCATCGCCGACCTCCGCACCCACCACGTCACGTACACGAAGAAGGGCTTCACCCGCGCCCTCATCCCACCGGCAGCCGTACGCCTGGACCTCGACGAGGACGCCCTGCGCACCGTGGACTCGCATCACGAGCTGTTCGAGGCCTTCACCGGCGCGGCACCACACATCCCCCCATTGTTGGATGAGGCGATCAGGGAATTCCGTACCGCGCTTGGACTGGCCAGCCGGCCGGCCAACGTGCCCTGGTCTCCCCGCGCCCGGGCGTTGCCGCCGAGGGTCGAGGCGATGCTGCGCACCCTGGCCCACGGCTCCCAGATCAGTTCCCCGGCCCGGCTGCCCGTAGGCTGGACGGTCACCGGCGGGCACGTGCGCCTTCACGTGGGCACCACGGGCGAGAGCCTCGACCGGCAGGCGGTGATCGAGCTGCAGGCAGCCCTCAGCGCCTGGCTCCACTTCACGAAGAACACCGTGCGCTCATCGCCCGGCTCCCGTATCGGTCAGCATCTCCGTCGTCTGGTGAGACCTCCTGGCCGTGGCGGCCGGACCTGCTGCAGCACTGCGACGGCTGCGAACGGGCCTTCCGCGCACCGAACCGGGCCGCTGCCGGGACTGTCCGCCCGAACCGTCCTGGGCCGCCGCCTAGGGTGGATCCCGCAACGGCAATGGATGGGGGAATGATGTATTCATCGGACAGCGCGCTCGTGCTCGGGCCGGGCGGGCCCGTCGGCACCGCCTGGATGGCCGGACTGGCCCACGGCCTGCGCGGCCTGGGCGTCGATCTGGGCGGGGCGGATCTGGTCGTGGGGACGTCGGCCGGTGCGATCGTGGGTGCGGTGCTGCTGAGTGGCCAGGACCTCGCGCGCTTCGCCGACCCCGCCGCCGGCGGTGGTGAGGGTCCCCGGCCGCCGCAGGCCGATCCGCGGCTCATGAGCGAGGTCTTCGCGGTCCTCGGTGCCGGCCTGCCGCCGGAAGAGGCCCGCCGCCGGGTCGGGCGGATCGCGCTCGACGCGGCCGATCCGGAGGCCGGGCGGGCCCTCGTCGCTTCGCGCCGCCGGCTCGTTGGTACGGACACCTGGCCGGCCGGGCGCCGTCTGCTCATCCCCGCGGTGGAGGCGGGAAGCGGCGTGCCGGTCGTGTGGGACCGCGACAGCGGCGTCCCGCTGGCGGCTGCCGTCGCGGCCTCCAGCGCGTTTCCCGGCGCGGCGCCTCCCGTCCCGGTCGGCAAACGCCACTACATCGACGGTGCGTTGCGTGCCGGCACCAACGTGGACCTCGCCACGGGCGCGCGTACGGCGGTGGTCGTGGAGCCGATGGCACGGGAGGCGTCGCAGGCGACGGGCGTGGAGAGGGTGGTGTCGCTGTTCCCCGACGAGGCTTCGGCGGCGGCACTCGGTCCGGACCCGTCGGACCTGTCGGCGTGGGTACCTGCGTTCCGGGCGGGGCTGCGGCAGGCCGACACGGCACGGGAGCAGTTGGCCGGAGCCTGGGGCGGTCGAGCCCTCAGCTGATCTTGTTCGGGGTCGGGGCGTACTGCAGGGAGCGCCAGATCCGCTGTGCCCAGGCCAGGGCGTCGGGGGCTTCGTGGGTGCAGAAGATCCCGGCGCCTGTGCCGGAGGGGTGCAGGGTGAACCCGTAGAACTCGTGGCGCGGGCGGCCGTTGTCCTGCGGGGTCTGCCAGAACGCGTAGCGCAGGCCGCCGTCGGGCAGCGTCTCACGCAGCCGCTGGGCGGGGCGGGTGTCGGGGGCGCCCGACAGCAGGGCGGTGAGGAAGTCCTCCGGTGTGCGGTCCGGGACGTCGTCGCGCTTCAGGCTGACGGCCGCGGTGCGGTCGGGGGCGGTGAAGTGGTCGTAACCGTCGGCGAAGCCGGCCGTGAGTCCTGCGTCGCGTACCACCCACCAGCCGTCGCCGAGGTCGGTGCGCACGTCCACCGGCAGCGGGTGCGGGAAGCGGCTGAGGACCTCGTCGCGGTCCCAGACCTCCGTCAGCACGCGGGCGGCCACGGGGTGGCGCACGTCGGTGACGACGGGCAGCTCGTCCGGGTCGGCGACCCGGGTGGCGACCTCGGCGCCGAGCAGGGCGTCGCCCCAGGGCTGGATCCGGTTCGCGAACGTGCCCGTGAAGGCGAAGTCCGCGTACCCCGGCTCTTCCCACTGCTCGTGGGCCCGCCGCAGGGTGGCGTCGTCCACCCGCACCCAGGCGCCGAGGACGAGCTCGGTGTCGTGGCTCAGCCGCACGGGCAGCAGGCAGCGGATGAAGGAGCCGACCCCGTCCACCCGCAGCAGGGCGCGCACGCCGAGCCGGTGAAGGGCCTCCTCGGGCAGGCCGAGGGCCACGTCGGGCAGGTTGTAGCCGAAGTCGATGCGCCGCTCGTCATCGAGCGAGTCACCGCAGCAGGAGCAGGTCGGGAGGTGCGTCGTCACCCGGGCACCCTACGCGGGGTGCGCGGGTGGGGCGGCACCGGGCCTGGGGGCATGGGTACGCGCAGGGTGGTGCTGCGGGCGCCGGACGCGCGGCCTGCGCGCGGGCACCATCTGTTTCAGGGGGTGGGGCCTCGCCGCTATGCGCGCCTGTGACGGAGACGCGCACCTACGCGGGGTCGGCGAGGATGCCGAGGGGGACCCGGTCCGGCGCACTTCGGCTGTTCACACGCGCCTGCTGCCGCAGTACGCGATCGTCGTACCCAGGCCGACGGCCGCAGCCTCACGACGTGTGGGAGGGGTTCATGAAGATCGACGAGACATGGACATCAGACGAGTCCGGCACATCGCACGAGGGCCGCGTCGGGGTAGTCCTCGCGGACGGGGCCGTGCCCAAGCCGGTGTGCTTCGACTCGGCGTCGGGCTCGGACGGCCGGGAGGTCAGCCACTGGAGCGTCTACGACGGCACCACCCACCCCACACGCCCGAAAGCGGACGCCCTGCGGCCCGAATGCTCATGCGGCTGGACCGGGACCGCCTACCCCGTGGAGGACTTACTCGTACTCGGCCTGTTCCCACCAGCACTTCTCGCTGGCGGAGCGGCGGATCTCCATAGGACGACGGCCGCCGCGACGGGCGCAAGAGCTTCTCCTGGCGCGACTACCAGGACCTGCTGATCGCCGCGCACCAGCAGCTCGGCGGCCCGATCGTGCTCGTCTGGGACAACCTCAACCTCCGCAAAGCCGCCAACCTGCGGGAATGGGCCGAAGCCCGGGACTGGCTCACCGTCTACTACCTGCCGCCCTACGCACCCGACCTCAACCCCGTCGAAGGGATCTGGTCCCTCCTGCGACGCGGCTGGCTCTCCAACGTCGCCTTCGCCGCCCCCGAACACCTCATCCAGCGCATCCGACGCGGCCTACGACACATCCAGTACCGCAGCCACCTCATAGACGGCTGCCTCGCCGAGACCGGCCTGACCATCAGACCCACCTGACCAGCAGCACGACATCACGAGTTCAATCTCAGTAACGCCATGGCGCAGCGCCGCCGCCTGCCCCGATTCTCATAAACGGTCCTTTGCGCGAGCAAGATCAACCACCGGCCGCCGGGCCTGAAGGCGGCGGGGGCGGTCTTCGAGGACTCCGAGGCCGTGGTCGACGGCACCCTCGTCTCGGCCCGGGCCCGGCCCGACCACCCGGCATGGATGCGGGAGTTCCTCAAGGTGCTGGCCGGCAAGGCGCCGGCGACCTGACCCGGGCGTGGCGAGGGGGCGTGTTCCCCTCCTGCCGCGCCCCGGGGCGTGGCGTCGTCAGCTGCTCGCGGAGGTGACCTGCGGCGCGGGCTCGTGCTTGAAGTTGGCCTGGCCGAAGTTCTTCTTCACGGCCGCCTCCCAGGAGCCGTCCTTGACCATCTTCTTGAGGGCGGCGTTGATCTTGGTCTGCAGATCCCGGTTGCCCTTCTTGATGCCGATGCCGTAGCTCTCGTTGCTCAGGTTCAGCCCGACGAGGCGGAACTTGCCCGTGTTGCCCTTCTGGGCGGCGTAACCGGCCAGGATCGCGTTGTCCGTGGTCATGGCGTCGACCAGGCCGTCCTGGAGGGCGATCACGCACTCCGAGTAGCCGTCGAGCTCAAGCAGGCTGGCCTTCGGTGCCAGCTTCTGCTTGACGTTCTGCGCCGAGGTGGAGCCGGCGGTGGAGCAGAGCCTCTTGTTGTTGAGGTCCTCGGCCTTGGTGATCGTGGCGTCGTCGGCGCGGACGAGCAGGTCCTGGTGGGCCGTGAAGTACGGGCCCGCGAAGTCGACCTTCTCCCGGCGCTGGTCGTTGATCGAGTAGGTCGCGGCGACGAACTTGACCTCGTTGTACTGGAGCAGCAGCTCGCGTTCGGAGCTGTCGACCCGCTTGAACTCGATCTGCTCGGGCTTGTAGCCGAGCTCCTTGGCGATGTACCTGGAGACGTCCACGTCGAAGCCGGTGAAGGTGCCCCCCGCTTCGCGCAGGCCGACACCGGGCTGGTCGAAGGCGATGCCGATGGAGAGGGTCCCCTTGGGTCCTTCGTCGCCGCCGCAGCCGGTGGCGGTCAGGGCGAGGCCGATCACAGCGGCCATCGCACCAGCCTTGGGGACCTTCATGTGGCAACTCTTTCCTCGGGGACGCGGGACGCGGAGCGGGATCGCCGATGCGCGTGGAACCGCGAGGGTACGTAGAAGCGTCAAGACGCGTGTAAGGGGAAGCTAAGAATGCTGCCGCCGCGATGTCACTGGATCTGGGCAAAACTTGAGGTAACGATCCGGCTCGATCGTCGTTTCTACGGCGATTATTGCTTCAAACGGGATAAAGGGGGAGTCCGCGGTGACAGGTCCGGTACGGGTCGATGGAAATGCACTGTTCCTTGATGAAGGGGTGTAGATCCGTTTTATCCAGACATCGCGGCTGCCGGAGTCCGGCACCCACGCACTGCCCCCGGGCCTGGGGGAGTTCCCCCTGCGCCGGGTCGAGGACTACCCGGACACCGTGCCGTATCGGGTCGCGGTCATTGAGCATCGCAGCTTCCGGGGCGGGTGTCGGCCTGGTGGACGGGGTCCGGCGGTCTGTGGCTGCGCCGTGTGGACGCGAGTGACCGGAAGCGTGGCCGCGGGCAGCGGCGGGGCCTGAGGACCCCGGGGGTCTGCCGCACGATCGGGTGACATATGAAGTGGCTTGCCCTGTGGGGCAGGTGGGAAGGATGTCGCTGTGCCGCACCCTGCGGTACCTGACCGGACGACTCGCTGTGCGGCGAGGGGAGATCGGGACCCGGTGGCGGCGTCTGACCGCCGGCCGTCAGGCTCTCCTCGCCCTGGCCCATCTGCGGTGCGGTGACACCTACGCCCAGCTCGCCGCCGGGTTCGGCATTGCGACCGCGTACCGCTACATACGCGAGGCCGTCGACGTACTGGCCGCGCTCGCGCCCACCCTGGCCGACGCGATGCACGTCGCGCGGACCAAGGCGTTCGTGATCCTGGACGGCACCCTGCTACCGATCGACCGGATCGCCGCCGACACCCGTACTACTCGGGCAAGCACAAACGTCACGGCATGAACGTCCAGGTCCTCACCGACCCGTTCGGCCGCCTGCTGTGGGCCTCGCCCGCGCTGCCCGGCTCTACCCACGACCTGACCGCCGCCCGCACCCACGGCATCATCGACGCACTCACCGACGCCGGCCCCAAGTGCTGGGCCGACAAGGCATACCAGGGCGCCGGCGGCTCCATCCGGGTGCCCTTCCGCGGACGCCGCCTCAAGCGGTGGCAGCGCCGCCACAACAGCACCCACGCCAAGATCCGCTGCCTCGGCGAGCAGGCCATGGCCACCCTGAAGGGCTGGCGCCTCCTACGCAAGCTCCGCTGCAGCACCAACCGCATCACAGCGGTCGTCCAAGCCGTCCTCGTCCTTCACCACGCGTCAACGTGAGGTTGGAAAAGGCTCACTCACACCGCCGTACCCAGCTCAAGCTCCTGGACAACTCTGCCCTTCCTGCCGTCCGCAGGGCACTGATCGGCCGGGAGCTGGAGCGAACCGAAGCCGTTCTGGCCAAGGTCCACGAGGAGACGACGTGACCGCACCGCACCGCCGCACTCTCACCGAAGACGGAGTCTCCGCGAAGACCGCCGCAGCCCTGCGGGCGGCGATGCAGCGGCTCCTCCACGGCAAACCACAGCACACCGACGGACGCCTCACCAAGGAGAACCTGTGGCGGGAAGCTCAGGTCAGCAGGGCCACCATGAACCGGGCCACCACCATCCTCACCGAGTGGGACAACCACATCGCCGCCCACGGCGTCGCCACGCCGGGTGAGGCGCGCCGCGACGACGAGATCACCCGACTCCGCCGGAAACTCGCTGAGAAGACCCGCGAGTGCACCGTCGCCAACAGTCGGCTCGAAGCCGCAGCCACCGCGATCGCAGCCCTCCACCACGACAACACCCAGCTCCGCCAAGAACTCGCCACCAGCCGCGCCCGCATCACCCCACTACGTCCCCGAAACGGCTGAACCACCCCCGCCGCCTCACAGTCAGGAGCCCACGTCTCATGAGACGTGTGAACCGACCGCGCGGAGAACCTCGTCCGCAACCCGGCTCAGACGCCCGCAGGGCCGACCCGACCTCCCGACGGCTTCGCGGTCAGCACCGGCCGCCTGACCCTCAACACCCCGAACCTCACCTGGCGAGTGCACAATGCGCGGTGATCCGCCTACTTTCGGTAACCTCCTCGGGTCATGTCATTAGGGGGTGCCCGCTTCGGTGTGCCGTCTCGTCAGGAGTACCCGTTGTACCGCAAATTGGCGGTATCCACCGTGGTCGCGCTGGGGCTGATCGCACCGAGTTCCTTCCCGGCCGCCGCCGTGGCCGGCGGCAGCGCCACCAGTTTCGACACGGCCCCGTACGAGGTCAGCGTCAGGAGCCAAGACTGGACTGGAAGCCTCAACCACATCTGCGGCGGCTTCCTCCTTGGCCCGAACAAGGTCGTCACCGCAGCCCACTGCGTCAACGGCGCCACGGCGTCCAAGATGAACGTTTCCTGGGGCGGCACCAAGCGTTCCTCCCTCGCGCAGAACTCCGCAGTCGCCAGCATCCACGTCCACGAGAACTTCGACGAGCAGACCAACTACGGTGACGTCGCGGTCCTGACCCTCTCCAAAGCGGCCACCGAGTCGTACGGGGTGCGCTTCGCCTGGCTGGCGGACACCGCACCAGCGGCTGACGCCGTCGGCACGTTCACCGGCTGGGGGCGCACCGGCCCGGCATCGACAATGCCGGAGGACCTGCAGGCCGCGCAGTTGTCCGTCATGAGCCGCGCCGCCTGCAAGAGCGCGTACCCGAAGACCGACCTTGACGGCAAGCTATGCGCCAGGGCCGCCGGCACTGGCAGGACGCCCATCTGCGAAGGCGACGATGGCGGACCGCTCGTCATCAACGGGCGCGTTGTCGGCATTGCCGCCCGGCGCCACGGCCCCTGCGACACGACGAACGCCGCGCCGTCCGTCTTCACCAACGTGGCCCAGTTCAAGAACTGGATCGAGAGCCGGTAGAGCGCGCCCCAGCCAGCGGCTCCCTGGCTCAGGGATGCGAGATCGGACCGGATCGAACTGCTGATGCCAGCCGATCCGGTCCATGGAGACACGGGGCCAATGGCGGCGGCGATGAGGCGGACAGTGGTCCGACACGGGTCGAAAGCAGGCGACGCCTGCGCCGAACCATTCCGCCAACAGGGTGACACCGTGTCAACCTGCCGAGGTTCCCAGCACACGGGCCACACCTTCACCAGGCGGCCAACTTGCCTCTCCCACACCACAGATGACCAGACGCTGTCGTCATTCACGCGCGCATCGGTGCCCCGTAGAAAGGCGGAAGATCGTGTAGAACGGCGCCATGACCAGCGCAGCGTACTCCCCGCCGCGGACAGCAGCCTTACCCCGCACGCCCCGGCACCTGGCCCTGATCCTGGATGGGAACCGGCGCTGGGCCCAGGCACACGGGCTGCCCGCCGCCGCCGGCTACCAGCGCGGAGGCGAGCGCGTGCTGGAGATGCTTCCCCACTGCGAGACGGCAGGGATCGAGGTAGTCACCCTGTGGCCGCTGTCCACCGCCAACTTCGCCCGGCCGGCGCACGAACTGGCCCCGCTCATGGCGGTCATCGCCAACGTGGTCACCCGGCTCGCGGCCGCCCGGCGGTGGAACCTGCGCCTGATCGGCAACACCGCGATGCTGGATCCGAACCTCTCGCGCACACTGGACGCCGCCGTGACAGCCACCACCCGGCCGCACGCCATGACCGTGAACATCGCCGTCGCATACGAAGGCCACGACGAGATCACCCGCGCGATCAGCCGGATGATCACCGACCACCGGCGAGCCGGCACGCTGGACCGCCTCGCCGACGGTGTCCGCCCCCAGGACTTCGCCGCCTACCTCGACACCGCCGGACAGCCCGACCTCGACCTGGTCATCCGCACCTCCGGCGAACAGCGCCTGTCCGGCTTCCTCCCGTGGCAGGCCGCAACCGCCGAGTACTACTTCAGCGACGCCCTATGGCCGGACTTCGACCGCGAGCAACTGCGCCGGGCCCTGCACACCTACGCCGGCCGCCACCGCCGGTTCGGACTCTGACCACCTCTGGCCCGCACGCCGCGAGGAAACGCCCCACCCATGGAGACGTGATGCCCTCAGACGTCGACTTCCACCTCCCCTTCCCCTCAGTCATCAGCCCCGACGCTGACGTGGCCGAGGCCCACACCATCGCCTGGCTCCTCCACCACGGCGTGCTGCGCAACCAGGAAGAGGCCCGCTACATCCAAGCCATGAGGCCGGGCGACATCGCTGGCCGGATGTACCCAGAGGCCCGGGGTGCCGATCTCGACCTCGCGATCGATCACATGTGCCTGGTCTGCCTGGTCAACGACCAAGTGGACAGCACCACAGGGCAGCGCGCAAGGCAGGCCGCCGCGATCTGCCACGATGTGCTGGCCCTCTTGCGGAGCGATCACAGCAGCCGGCCCACGACAGCGTTCGGGACCGCCTGGTGTGAAGTTTGGGACCGCCTGTCCCGCGGCATGTCACCGCAGTGGCGGGACAGGACGATCAGCGACCACGTCGCGTTCTTCAGCGAGCTTCTCAGCGAGCAGCGCCTGAGCCGGACGTTCTCCACCGTCGAGGACTATGACCGCAGGCGCCAGGTGAGCACAGGCACCCAGATCTGGCTGGATGTGACAGAGCGTGTGGGACGCTACGAAGTCCCCGACCGGGCTCTCGCGTCCGAGGTCGTGCAGGGCCTGCTCAAGGAGGCCAACACCCTCGTCTACCTCCCCAGTGACGTGCACGGGGTCGAGCGCGAGGAACTGCGCGGGGAGACGGACAACATGATCCTCGTCATCGAACACACCACCGGCCGCCCACGAGAGGACGTCATCGCCGAGATCCAGGCGGTGGTGCACGACGCGGCCGAACGGTTCCTGCGGCTGCAATCCGAAGTGCCCGGCCTGTACGCGAGGCTCCGCCTCGACGCCGCCGAGCAAGCGGCTCTCGCCTCGCACATCCGAGCCATGACGCACATCATCCGCGGCTCCTACGACTGGGCGAGGACGGGAACAGCCCGCGGCGACCTCAACGGCGTCGAACTGGCTGTCGCCTCCGGCTACGAAGACATCCACCACTGATGCCCCCTTCCCGGTGTCTGTCGGTGCTCCTCAGTGGCCAGCGGGCGGACCCGGAGTGGGCGCGCCTCTTCGACGTCGCGTGCTTCTCGGCCGAGCACCTCACCCGCAGACGGGACGGGGCCGGGGGTCGCAGCGATCTGGAGCACCTGCTGCCCCGGACCGGTGAACTCCTCTCCCGCCGGTGGCGGGGCCATCGGCTTGCCCTTGCCGCGTACGGGCAGTGGTGGCCGGAATGGCAAACGGCGCTCGCCAGCGCCGGCCTGCGTGTGCAGGCCCCGGGGACGGGACCGTTGCCCGACTTCCTCGTGGACAAGACCCGCATGCGGCCATGGCTCAGGTCGCTGGATGTGGAGACCCCGGCCGACCTCGTCACAGCCCAACTCGACCACGCTCTGCTCCGCCGTCGTTTCGGCTCCCCGTACGTCGTGCAACAGCCGCGCGGCACGGACGGCCACGGCACCTACCTCGTCCACGACGGCCGGGACGTGGGGCGCATCGCGCCCGGCGGTCCCTGGCTGGTCAGCCGGTACGCCGACGGCGTACCGGTGAACCACCACGGCCTGATCGGCTCCGGCGGCGCTGTCGTCGTCCTCCCCGCCTCCGTGCAGCTCACCGATCTCCGGGACGGCACCGCCCCCTTCGGCACGTACTCCGGCTGCGACTTCGGCGCGGTCCGCATGCTGCCGACTGCCGGACGTGAGCGCGCCCGCCGGGCCGTGGAGCGGATCGGACAGGCACTCGCGCAGGTGGGCTACCGGGGATCATTCGGCGCGGACCTGCTCGTAAACGGCGACGAGGGCTCTCGTACTGGAGGTCAACTGCCGGATGCAGAGCTCCACCTGGCTCCTGGGCGAGCTGGAACGCGCCGCCGGTGTCCTGCCCACTCAGCTACGGCACGTCCTCGAACAGCACGGCCACGGCACCGCAGGAGACCACCTGGCCGAGGCGCCCGGCGCGGTGCAGTTGATGCTGTGCCACGACGGGCCCACCGCCCGGCTGACGGGCGCGCCCCGTCCCGGCCGGTACGCGCTCACCAGCGCCGGAGATGCCCTCTGGCGGGGCGAGGGTCACGGCCTGATGGAATGCGGCACGGACGAGATCGTGCTGCTCCACCTGCCCCGGCCGGCCACCATCCTGGCATCCGGGGCCTCGCTCGCCCGCCTGATCAGCCGCCGCCCTCTGACGACTCCAGACGGCCGGGCCCTGACCGCCCACGGGCAGCGAGTGGTTGCCGCAGCCAGGTCCCTCTTCACACTCGAACTCACCGCAGCGTAGGCCACTACCGGGCCTCCGGTTGGTCGGCCGGTCAGCGTGCGGGCATCTGGAGGTCGTAGTCGCGGAAGTCGACGGCGTACCAGGCGACCATCTGCGACGCGATCTTGAACATCTGTGCGTGCACCGGAGCGAGGAGCGGGAACTTCTGCTGGACCTCGTACGCGGGGCGGTACAGGTGCGGGGCGAGCGTGGTGATGGAGGCGTCGAGGGGCGGGTTGGCGCGGATTTCCAGCACGTCGGCGACGTGCGCGTCCATCATCCGCACCATGGACCCCCCGATCGCGCCGGCGCCGGGGAAGATCTTCCGGTCCATCCAGTCCAGCATGTTGTGCGCCAGCTTGATGCCTTCGTCGGAGGAGGCCCGGTGGTTGGCGGCGGCGTCCGCGAGGACCTGGTTGGCCTGCTCGATGGTCTGGGGGTTGTACTGGTCCTGGATGCCCAGCAGTCGGCCGCCGACCCGCACCATGGCCGTGAGCTCGTCGATCTGCCGCCCGGTGGGGTGGAATCCGTACTTGGCCGCCAGCTGGACGTTGTAGGCGCCCACGTACGTGAGCTCCTCGACTTCCAGGCGCTGGCTGATCGGCATGCCGTCCCGGGCCTGGTTCCACCCGTGCGCCAGGCCCATGTGCCGGGCCGCCGCGTGCACGAGCCGCAGCTTGACCAGAGTGATCACCGCATTGCCGGACGGACCCCAGCTGTCGGTGCCGAGCATGTCCCACAGCGTGTTCATGGTGCGGGAGAAGCGACGGCCAATGTCCATCACCAGGTCGTACTTCGCGTACCACACCGACTTGGCCAGCAGCGGGTCGGCGAGCGCGGCGAACAGACCACCGAACGCCTCGGTCACCGTGAGGGCTTCCATGTTGCCCTGGATGAGCTTGAGGGTGTCGCCGTGCGCCACGCGGTCGACGGCCGTACGCTCCTGCGCCGTCAGGACGGCGTTGCGCTGCAGGAAATCTTGCAGCACCCGCGGGGCCATGTCCGGCACGGGCTGGTCGTTGCGGGTCCAGGCATGGAAGGCCTGGTTGGCCACTGCCATCTGGTCGTCGCGCACCAACTGGTCGATGACGTCGTCGGCTTCGGGGTCACCCTCCAGCGCCGCCTGGCCCGTTGGCAGCACCCACTGCGACTCGCCGGCCACAGCCGGGCCGCGCCGGTCGGTCGCCTGGGCAGCAGCGGAGGCGGGCAGTCCGGCGGCGGCCACACCGGCGGCCAAGGCGGCGAGCGTGGCTCGTCTGGTCACGAATTGATCCATGCGGACCATGCTGAGTGATCCACTTCCCCCAACTCCAATGGTCACCGTCCGTGTCACCCGGATGGACCACGAAGCACCATCTGGATCTCCTGCCCGGCGATGCGGACGCAAGGGGATCGCAGAACGAGGCCCAGCACGTGCGCTCGACCGTCAACGCCCCGGGCTTCCGGCAGTCCGCCGCTGGACAAGCCGGAGGAGCCGGAGAACCGGTAAAGGGCTTCACCGCCCGAGGCGGGCCGGGCTGTCAATCACTGCGACAGCCGCAGCAGCCAGACGTGGGTGGGGGTGGATGCAGACGTAGGCACGGAGGCGGGCGCTTATCCGAGGGTGGCGCTGGTGGCGGCTGCGGGTGCCTACAGAGGGGACAGGCCGAGCGGCGTGCCGATCTTCAGGTTGCTGGAACCGTCGAAGAGCTTGTCGCCGGCTTTGAACACCTGCTCGCCGAAAGCCGTGTTGACCGCGGTGGCGCCCTCGGAGGTGAGCTTGACCTCGGTTCCGGTGGCACTGACCGTCATCGCGTCTGCCTTCACCTTCGTCGGATCGACGGCGTACGTGCCCAGTGCGATGCGCTTGGTGGCGTCGCCATCGACGACCGCCGTAGCGGTGCCGCGGGTCAGGTCTGTCTGCCCCTTCGTGAACTCGATCTTGTGCTGCTGGGTGTCGACAAAGCGAAAGCCACCGGCACCGTAGTTCAGCGATCCCTGGAACGGCACCGGAACAATCGACCCCGCCTCCACAGGCACCGAGACACCGGCCGTCGCCCCCGCCACAGCCTTCGCCGGGGCGACCGGCTCCAGGCTGATGTCGTACGCCTTGAGCGCCGCGGCAGCAGACTCAGTGAGGACGAACGAGGTAGAACCGCCAGTGATCGTCAACGGCGCCGCCTGCGCCCGCCAGGGGACCTTCGCTCCGGACGTGCTGGGCCCTGCGACAGCCAGAGGGGTGGCCGCCGCCGCGAAAGCGACGGCAGCCGCCAGGACGACAATAGGACTACGCATCGGAAGTGCCTCCAGTACACGGGGGCCGGACCGTGCCCGGACGCGCGGTCCGCACGCAGACGCTACGGGCGAGACACCGCCGACCGCCTGGCGACACGACGACTTGCCTCTCGCCTCCACCGCTATGCCCGCAACCTCGTCTGCTATCGCAGACCCCGGCTCGGAGATCGCGCTCGGCATCGAGCTCAAACACGTCGCCACCTGAGCCCTCGCCAACTGCTCCACCCGCGGCTATGCCGCCTCCGACAGCGTGTGGACCGAGCCTCCAAACCGCTGTCGTTACGGCCAAGTTCCGCCGCATCAGGGACCTCTGCAGTGAACACACGAGCAGCAAGGCCATCGGCTTCAGGTACCGGTGCCGATCGGGGCAAGGAGACCTTCGACCAGATCAAAGAGACGGTTGCCGCCCACGTCGGTGACGCACGCGTCGGTGGCAGCCTTCTGCGCCAGGCCCGCATCGCGATCCGCTTCGTGGCGCTGAACCAACCGGCCGGCTGGAAGTCGCAGCCACCTCGATCGCAGCCCTCCACCACGACAACACCCAGCACCCCCAAGAACTCACAACCAGGCGCGCCCGCGTCACCCCCGCTCCGTCCCCGAAACGGGTGAACCACCCGACCTCCTGACAGCCAGGAGCCCACGTCTCGTGAGACATGCGAACCGCGAAGAACACCTCCACGTCCACGTCGTGCCCCGCCAGGACGGCGACGACCTGCCCCTGCCCTGGACCCCGCAGCACGCCGCCCGCACCGCCGCGCAGAACGGAGCCTCCTCGTGACCGGCATCAACCTCGTCATGGCCCGCGAGCCCATCCCCGCCGGCCCGTCCGTCTTCCTCGCCGGCCCCACCCCGGACAAGAGCGCACCCGTCCCGTCCTGGCGGCCCGCCGCCGCTGAAGCCCTGGCCGCCCAGTGGACCGGCGCCCAGCCGCTGACCGTCCTGAGCCCCGAGTCCCGGCACGGCCAGCGCGCCGACCGCTACGAGACCCAAGTCGACTGGGAGACCGAGGCCCGCTCCGCGGCGAGCGCGATCCTCTTCTGGATCCCCCGCGACCTCAAGACCATGCCCGCCATGACCACCAACGTGGAGTTCGGTCTGGACGTGTCGACGGGCCGGGCGGTGCTGGGCTGCCCGCCCGACTGCCCCAACCCCGAACGCAACCGCTACCTGATCTATGTGGCCCGCCGCCACGGCGTGCTGGTGTGCACCACCCTGACCGCCACGGCCGCCGCCGCCCTCTCGCTCGTCCCCGGCAACCACTGATCCCGCCGCACCGACCGATCACCACGGAAGGAATCCCTCATGGAACGCCTCTACCTCAACCACCCCAACCGGTAACCCGAGCCCGAGAGATCATCGGACCGGTCCCGGCCCGACGAACAGAGCCCCGGACCTCGCGTCCGGGGCTCTGCTACGGCCAGGTGTTCGGGGTGGTCCGGGGAGTCAGTCGGTCTCGACGTAGGCGACCAGGACGAGCGTGCCCAGGGCAGTCGGCACGTACAGGATCCGGACGCCGTCCTCGCGGTGCTCGCGGATCGAACCGTGCTTGGACAGCACGCCGATCTCCGGATCTTTCGAGACGGCCGCCAGCACCGGGTCGAGGCGGAGCCGCTCGGCTTCCGTCATCTTCTCGATCTGCTCCTGCGCCACGTCGTAGAAGACGATGCGGGCGCGCCTGGGCGCGTGTCGGCCCATCAGGCGACGTGCGAGGTGGGAGCGGAGTCGTCGAGCGGGGGCTGCCCGAGCTTTTCGCGCAGCTCCTCCCAGGAGGTGACGGCGTCCAGGTCGACGCCCTCACCGGCCAGGCGCTCCAGGACGTAGGCGATCTGCGGGTCGCCGTCAGCCATCTCCCGCGCGTCGGCCCGCAGGGCCTCCTGCTCGGCCGGGTCGAAGACGATCCGCATCGCGGCCTCCAAGTCGTAGATGCTGCAACGAGGCTAGCGCAGGAGTACACGACCGGAACCCGGAAGGCGAAGAGGAAGCGGAGACCACCTAGGACCGTGCTCGACGGCCGTCCCGGACTACCAACAAATGCTGAGGTCCGGACGGCCGTCGGTCCGCCGCGCGGTAGAACTATCCCTACTCGATCAAGAGCCGCCCGCTACGCGGTCGGCGCGGCCCGCTCGGCGACCGGGCCGCTCCTGTCTCCGCCCCGCTCCCCGGCCTCCGCCCGGCCCGCCAGCACCGGTACCGGGTTGTCCGCTTCTCAGCGCCCCGGCGGAGAGGTCGCCGACAACGAGGGCGTGGCGGCCGGGGCCTGCTTCGTCGCCGGCGCCTGTACATCGGTGCTGACCTCCGACCCCAGGAGCACGTAGAGCAGACCGATGACCGCGACGCCGACGAGGATCGCGGCGCCCTTCTTCTCATCCTGGTACGCGGCCCAGGTTGCAAAACCGCCTAGGGCCAGCACAACAATGACCGTCAGGGTCATCGGGACCTCCCAAGTCCAGACCCTGGGCCCGCTCGCCGCGAACGGCCAGAACTCGGCGAGCGGGCCCACTCCGACACCACGGAAGATGTGGCTTAGCTCGCACTGTAAGCACACGCCAAGAGGAGTACACGAGACGGCCCCCCCTCGCCGTGAGCTGCAAAACTCAGCAGCACCAGGCACAACTGAGGTAGCACCACCCGACGCTCAGCACGCTCTGCGCCCACACGCCTCACGTGGGGAAAGCCATCCGCTTGCCCGCCACGTTCTGCTCGTCAGCGTCCTGTGCGCGACCGTCCTGGGTCGTGGCCCTGTGCCGCGCGCACCGGACAGACATCGTCGCCGTGGTCCGCGCCTTGGCCGACCTCGTGGCCACCTTCCTCCGGTACCGCCGGAAGAAGCCATAGCGCCGGTGCGCGGAGGGCACCCTGCGGCCGGGAGAAAAGAAAGCGGCCGGCGCCCACTTCCGCCGAGGCGGGTGGCAAGGGCGCCGGCCAACCGAAAACACACACTCCGGGAGGGTGGTGGCAGCCCGCGGCACCGAACACACACCCCACCCAGGAGGCCCCATGCCCTTCCCCCTGATCCGCCCCGCCGGCAGCGCGACGCAGACCGCAGCCGCCGCATCCGCGTGGCCAGCCACTGCCGCGGCCGCCGATGCCGAACTCGCCCACCTCGCCGAGCTCCTGGCCGAGGCCGGCGTCACCGCCCTCCCCGCTGCGGGCGTCCTGGCGGTCCCCGGCCTCGCCGCCGGCCCGGGCGACACCGTCGGCATCCGGGTGCGCACCACCAGCAACCCGCCGCACGCCCTGTACGTCATCGCCGCCGGCCACCTCACCCCGCACGCCAGCGCCGGCAGCGCCTTCGCCCACCTCCACCCGCTCATCGAGGCGGCCGCCCGCCCCTGCGACGGATGCGGTGCCGAGGCCGGAGAGCCGTGCAACCCGGGCTGCCTGCCCGACCCCACGACCGACTGACACCCCCGACCGGCGGGGCGCCTCGCGCGCCCCGCCCCGTGATGAAGGAGACGAACGTGATCCGCGCCGGACGCCTGCAGTACGTCCAGACCATGTCCGACCTGGCCGACGCCCTCGGCAAGAAGCTCACCACGATCCGGAACCAGAAGCCGTACGCGGCGGAAGGCCACCCGGCGCCGATCAGCTCGCCCGACGCCCGCAACCAGCTCTGGGACTCGGAGCAGACCAAGGCCTACTACGCGGGCGAGCCCATCCCCGAGCTGCCGCAGGTCGACGACGACGAGGACCTCCTGGACCGCCACGAGGCCGCCGAACTGCTCGACATCGCCCCCGTGACCTGGAACACCTACAAGAAGGACCCGGACCTGGCTGCCGGCATGGTCCTCGTTCCTGCCGGCCCCAAGGGCACCGAGCACTGGCCCCGCCGCCTGGTCCTTGCCCATAAGGACAGTCGGCCGGGCCGCGGCGCCGGCGGCGGCCGTCGTGAGGGGAGCGGCGACATGATCCCCCGCGACGAGATCCTGCCGCGGATCGCCGAGCTCCTGGACGCCGACCCCGCCGTCACCGTCGAGACCGTCTCCGACACCCTCGGCATCACGAAGTTCCCCACTGCGCAGTCCGGCCTGGCCACCCTCCGCGGCCGGCGCATCGCCGACCTCGTCGAGCAGCAGCCCGGCCTCGACCTGAAGGACGCCGCTCTCCAGCTGGGCTACCCCGCCATCACCCACCGCGCCGCCGTCGCGTTCGCCGAGCGGGAGCTCCGCGCCCGCAGCACCCAGCCCTACCTGCAGCACACCGCCGACGTCCTGGCCGCGGCCGGCATCGCCCAGCAGGCGCAGGTCGAGATGCGCCAGCTCGACGGAGGAGCCCTGGCCGCCGCCGTGCTGCTCGACACCGACCAGCCGGCCGCCGCCGCGGTATGGGACTCCCGCTACGGCTGGCGCACCTCGACCAGCCGCCGGCACCCCATCGGCAAGGACACCGACACCGCGCCCGAGGGCGAGGGGATCCGCTACCTGGGCAGCGGGCTGCGGCCCGAGCCCGAGGAACTCCTCGCCGCACTGCGCGACGGCCGCAAGGGCACCAGGCGCCCCAAGGCCGCCACGGACGAGCCCAACGGCAGCGAGGACTGAGGAAAAGCCATGCCACACGAAGAAGAACCCGAGCCCGTCTACTGCTTCTGCAACTCGTGCGGGGACGAAGTCGACGAAGGTGACGAGTGCTGCCCCGACGGCGAAGTCGAACCGGCCTACGACGACTGATCGGAGCCCAGACAGGCGCACAACCGCACGCTCCGCACCCGACCCCGCACAAGCGAGACAGAAGGAGAACGCAGACATGGACACGTCGTCGAGCCCCATCGCGGGCCACCCCGCTACGGGCAAGAACCCGCCCCCGGACAACGCCGGCACCGCCGAGTGGATGCGCCAGCTGCGCCGTACCGTGCGGGAGGTCGAGATGCGCGAGCAGGCCCCCGAGCTGGTCGCCCGCGCTCCGCACGTGCTCCACGCCGACCCGCAGCTGCTGCGCCGCCGACACGCCGACAGCCCGGCCCTCCTCCAGCTCCTGGAGATCGTGGAGAACCGCGGGCCGGCGGTCGACGTCGTGCTGTGTCAGCCCCACGGCGCCGGCTGAAGAACCGGTGGACACCAAGCCGTGGCGGCCATGCCCGCGCGACCCCACAGCGAAGAGCACCCAGGCCTTGAAGTCCTCCACACGGGGGGGCACCGGGGCAGATATCTTCACGACGACGGACGCCGACGCACTCGACGCCCTCCGCCAGCCCCAGGTCGAAGCCTGCTCGATCTGCCCCGCCGCCCGAGAGCTCGGCATCACCGACCCCTGAGCTGGCCGCGCACGGGCCGTCCTGACGCAGCCCGCCCTTTCGTTCTCCGACTCGCTCCTGGTCCACGCGAGGCAGGCGGCGGAGCGCGGCACCGGCAACGTGGCCCTGGACTTCTTCGCGACCGGCGTCGTCGACCTGGAGCGCGCCGTCGAGGCCAGCCCCGGCCGCGGAGCCGGCGCTCCACCCGCCGAGGACACCCCCGCCCTCGGCGAGCTCGCCAACCGCGTCCGCACTTCGACCGCACCGGCCTGGTGGCCTGACCGGCAGGGACGACCAACGCCCGGCCCTGGACGAGGGCCGAGCGTTCCCATGTCCGCCTGGGAGAGCTGCCGTGCCCCGAACGGCCTGCTGCGCCCGGCTTGCCCACGATGTGCGCAGGCTTGCCCAGGCCGTCGCGACCAGGGCTTGCCCAGGGGGGTGTGAGGCTTGCCCGGGGCCGCAGATCGCCAGCTCAGGAGGCTTGCCCACAGCTGCGAGGGCCGGCGGGCCCGAGGGCTAGGCGGTGGGGAGGAGGTCGGCGACGAGGGCGGCGAATTCCTCGGGGTCGAGGATGCGGATGCCCAGTTCCTCGGCCTTGGTGCGCTTGGAGCCAGCCTTCTCGCCCGCGACCAGGAGGGTGGTTCGCTTGGACACCGACGACGATGCCCTTCCGCCGGCCCGCTCGATCAGCTCGTTCATCTCGTTGCGAGACAACGCCGCGAGGGCGCCGGTCATGGAGCCGGTGACCACGACGGCCTGTCCTGCCAGCGGGCCGCCCGCCGAGTCCTCACCGTCACCTCCTGCGTCGGTGGCGGGTTTCTGCGGCTCGGTGACCTGGGTGCCGACCTGCTGGGCCTGGAGCTTGTCGAGGAGCGGGGCGAGTTCGACTAGTTCGGCCGCGATGACGCGGGCCTTCTCGGTGCCGATGCCGTCGACTCCGGCCAGCGTGTCCGCGTCGGCGGCCCGGATCGCGGCCATCGACCCGAAGTGCGCGGCGATCCGGCGAGACATGGTGCGCCCGGTGCCGCGGACGCCGAGGGCGCAGAACACGCGGCTCAAGGCGGCCCCGCGGGCGGTCTCGATGGCGGCAAGGAGGTTGCCGGCGCTGGTCTCGCCCATCCGCTCCAGACCCAGGAGCTGCTCCCGGGTCAGGGTGAACAGGTCGGCGATGTCCTTGACCAGACCGGCTTCCACCAGCTGGATCGCCCGCGTGCCGCCGAGACCTTCGATGTCGAGCTGGTCCCGGCCGGCCGCGTAGATCACCGAGGCAACGGCCTGACAGCTTCGGCCGCGCACGCACCGCCACCGCTGTTCGGCGGTGTCGATCGCGTCGCCGCAGCGGGGGCACGCCTCGGGGAAGACGATCGGGCTCTCGGCGCCGGTGCGCTGGTCGACCAGCGGTGCCTCGACCCGTGGGATCACGTCGCCGGCCCGGTACACGAACACCTGGTCGCCGACCATGAGCCCGCGACGGGTGATGTCAGCCGGATTGTGGAGCGTGGCGTAGGTGACCGTCACCCCGTCGATGACGACGGGCTCCAGGACGGCGCGCGGGGCGATGATCCCGGTCCGGCCGACGTTCCACTCCACTGCCAGCAGGCGCGTCACCTTGTGCTCGGCCGCCAGTTTCCGGGCCACCGCCCACCTCGGGGCGCGCGAGCCGTTGCCCGCCTGCTGCTGGTCCTCGGCGGAGTCGGCCTTGACGACGACACCGTCGATCCCGAACGGCAGGTTCGCGCGCAGACCTGCGATCACGTCGATGCGTTCCTGCACCTGCTCCACGGTCTCGCATCGCATCGGGGCGGCGGCCGTGCTGGCGGCCGTGTTCGCGCCGAGCGCGGCCAGGGTCTCCAGCAGTGCGACGTGGCCGAGGTCGTCCAGGCCGATCGCGCTGTAGGCGAAGAACGTCAACTCGATCCGGTAGGGGCGGTCTTTGGCCCGAAGAGTGCCGGCCGCTCCGCTGCGCGGGTGCGCGAAGGGCGTGGCCTCGTGGGCGAGCCGGATCCGGTTGGCCTCCTCGAACTGCGCGGTCGTCAGCAGCACCTCGCCGCGCAGCTCGACATCGATCGGCTCGGTGAGTACCGGGGGCAGGCCGAGGACGGCGTCGGCGGCGTGGGTGATGTCCTCGCCGGCCAGGCCGTCGCCGCGGGTGAGGACCTGGACGAGCCGGCCGCCCCGGTACCGGGCGGCCACCGCGAGGCCGTCGAGCTTCGGCTCAACACACCAACCGGCCACAGGGCGCCCCAGACGCCGTTCCAGTCCTGCGGCCCACTCGGCGAGCTCGTCGGCGTCGAAGACGTTGTCGAGAGAGAGCATCGGCACCGAGTGCGGCACGTCACCCTGCACAGCCCCGCCCGCCACCTTCCCGGTCGGCGACTCGGCAAGCGCCTCGTCCGGGTGGGCCTCCTCATAGACCGCGATGGCGCGCAGCAGCCCGTCGTACTCGTCGTCACCGAGCGGGGTGGTCCCGTCCCCGTAGTACGCGGCCGACGCCGCCACGGCGGTGGTCACAGCCTCCGCGTAGGCGGCAGGAGAGAGGAGCAGGGCACTGTTTTCAGTCATGAAGGTCATCATCCTGCCCTGCACTGACAACCGCGGAAGCCTGTCGCACCCCGAACTGACCGGCTGCCCAGCTTGCTGAACCCGGCTTGCCCACCGTGCACGCAGGCTTGCCCCAGCCGGAATGCCCAAGGCTTGCCCATGGAGTGGCGAGGCTTGCCCGGCCCGCAAGATGCCCGCCATACGACGCCGAGTTCGACGAGCCAGGGAGCGGCGGCCCGGCGATGCCTCCCGCCACGCACGGGGCGGCCTGCTACTGGAGGTTCAGGCGGATCGGGTGCGAGGCGTCCACAGAGCACGTAAAGATGCGCAGCTCGCCGAACCGGCCGACGTTGAGGTCCGGATCGCGGCCGCTGTCCATCGTGAGGAACAGGCGGGCCCTCGCGCCGCAGGCACAGTCGATCGGGACCAGGTCCGTGAGGTGCCAGCTCGGCCAGCCGCCGGCCTTCCATCCCCTCAGGCAGGCCAAGGTGCGGTGGTAGTCGATCCCGTGCTGGTCGGCCCAGTCCTCCGCCTCGCCGAAGAGATCCTCTGGCAGTTCGTCCTTCTCCGGGAGGTCGGTGGCCTCGACCGGGTCGAGGAGGCAGGGCCGCGGCACATACGAGGCCACGGCGTCCACCGGTCTGGGGACATCCTGTGCGACGGCGAGCGAAGCGGCCGAACGATAGTGCATCTCGACAGCGGGCCCCCAGTAGTACCCCTGCCCCGGCAGCTCGGAGTGTTCCTGGGGGCACCACAGCACCTGCAGCACGTCCATGCCTTCCGGCCAGTCAACCGCGGGCACGTCCTGCTTGAGGAGCTGCAGGACCCCGATCAGGGGCACGCCGGAGTCGCTGGGGACCGGCACCCGGCGGATCCGCTCCCACGTGATCCTGTCGAGCACGGTGGCGCCGTCCATGATCCGGGAACGGATGCGGGATTCCTCCCTGATGACCTCGTACGCGTCATCGGCTTTGCTTGCCCGCCGGGCTCGCGCGACCTGGTCGATCCGCTGCAGAGTCTCCCGATCCGCGTCGGAGAGCTTCTCCCGTACTTCGACCATGTGTGGCCCCTGACACCGGGGCCACTCCTGGTCGGCCGGCCACAGCAGAGGGCCACCGACGTGGCTGCTGTGCGGTGACGGCTCACCCGTCCGGGGGCGCAGCAGGGTGGCCTTGCGGGCGTAGGGGGCAAGGGCGGGTATGCCGGCGAGTAGCGCCTCGACGGTCGGATTCACGGCTGTCACGCGGACGATGGTCCGGTGCGCTGCCGAGGTGGGCAAGCCCCATCGCCACGACGACACCTCTAATTCGTTAGTAATGAGAGGTTTTGGACCTCTGATGGGCCCGGGGCGGCGTTGTCCAGCCCGGGGCAGGACGTGTGTGGTCCGGTCGGTGCCGTGGTGACCCCTACGACACCTCCGACCGTGCGAGGTCTTTGTAAAGACTGGTGGCGCTGGGCGCCGGCCGGTCCTCGCACGTTCTGCCCCACGGGCCCGTCGGGCTCGGGATCCTCGATGGATGAGCTGCCGCACGGTGACGCGTTTCTCCTCACGAGCTCCGAGCTCTGGACACGGCGCGCGCCCGTGCGGCCTTGCGGCGCCGCGCACGGCTGATGAGGTGGCGGACCACAGAGTCCTGGAATTAGTGCGCCGTGCGGCCCCGCGTGCTCGCCTTCGAGAACGGCACCGGAGAAGGGGCGGGATCCATGGACGTGTTCTGCGGGATCGACTGGGCGGAGGGACACCACGACGTCGCGCTCGTCGACGACACCGGCAAGCTGCTGGCCAAGTGCCGGATCAACGACGACCTGGACGGCTACCGGCTGCTGCTCGACCTGCTGGCGGAACACGGCGACACCGCGGAGACGCCGATCCCGGTGGCCATCGAGACCAGCCGCGGCCTGCTGGTCGCCACGCTGCGGCAGGGCCCCGGAAGATCTATGCGGTCAACCCGATGGCTGCCTCCCGCTACCGCGACCGGCACGGAGCCAGCCGCAAGAAGTCGGACTCGGGTGACGCCCTGGTCCTCGCCAACATCATCCGCACCGATGCGCCGGTGCACCGCCCACTGCCCGCCGACACCGACCTGGCCCAGGCCGTCGCGGTCCTGGCCCGCGCGCAGCAGGACGCGGTCTGGAGCCGCCAACAGGTCGCCAATCAGCTGCGGTCCCTGCTGAAGGAGTACTTCCCGGCGATGATCGAGGCGTTCCGGGACAAGCCGGGAACCCTGACCCGCCCCGATGCCCGCCGCATCCTCGCCGTCGCACCCACGCATGCGCTGGCTGCCAGGCTGCAGATGTGGAGGCTGACCGCCATGCTCCGGCGGGCCGGCCGCCGCCGGGGCATCGAAACGGACGCTGAACGAATCCAGCAGCTCTTCCGCGAGGAAGCTCCGCGGCAGCTGCCCCTCGTCGAGGAGGCCATGGGCAAGCAGGCCCATCATGCTGAGCTTCCCCGGGATCGGTCCCCAGGTCGGTGCCCGCATTCTGGGCGAGATCGGCGACGACAGGAGCCGCTTCGCCACTGCTGGAGGACTGAAGGCGTACGCCGGCTCGGCCCCGATCACGCGGGCCTCCGGGAAACGCCGCTACGTCGGACGCCGGTTCGTCAAGAACAACCGGCTCAACCACGTCGGCCACCTTTGGGCCTTCGCCTCGCTCAGCGGCTCCGCCGGCGCGGACGCCCACTACCGGCGCCGCCGGGCAGGAGGAGACTGGCACATGCAAGCCCTGCGGCACCTGTTCAACCGCAGGCTCGGCCAACTTCACCACGGTCTCCTGGCACGCGTCCCCTTCGATGAAGCGACCGCGTTTCCCCCTCCTGCCCCGGCAGGCTGATCGCGGTCCATGACAGGCTGTCCCTTCTGAGCGCGGAGGGGGAGTCATGGCAGAGGTCGGGGGATGGATCTGGGAACGCAACCTGCGGTTGTTCCTGGAGTTGCTGTCGCACTACGTGGGCTTCGGGTTCGATGCCACCGACTGGGAGACGGTGGCACTGGCGGTCAAGGGGACCGACGACGAGCAGCCCGACGGCTGGTACTCGTACCCCCTGGTCGGTGAGCAGCGACAGGTCGAGGTTCGGCTTGCCCGTGCGGTCGGCGGTGACGAGCTCATGGTGGCCGTGAAGGGAGCCCTGACGCCCGAACTTGAGGTCCGGGCAGACACCCTGCTGGCCGCCTTTGCAGCTGGATGACCAAGGTCAACTTGACGGCTTAACTGCATAAGGTTCTCCGCGATAGCCGGGGAAGAGGACCTACCCAACGACGGGGCGCCGCAGCGGCGTATAGCGCGCCCATCTGGAGCCTGATTCGGCAGGGCCCACTGGCCCTATCCGCCAGGCGTTGCGTGCCTGGCCGGGGGAGGCTGTCGTTGCCCGGCCCGAAGCGGCGGCGAAGGAGGCCATCCCCGAGTGCTTCTCATCCCGCCCTTCGAGCCGATGCTCGCCCAGGCCGCCGAGTACGTCCCCGGCTCCGGCGTCCTGGCGAGCGGCTTCGCGGCGGAGCAGAAGTTTTGGAAGCTTCTTGGCCAGGCCGACCATCCTGGGTCGGCGTGGAGCCCGGGTGACGGCCGTGGCGAAGGCTGTCACCCGGGCGGCGTCCGATCTCAGTGGCGGGGCGGTGGAGGGTGCACCCACAGGGACGCTCTCGTTCCTTGTCCCACCACCGCCGAACCGTTCACCCCGTTCCGGTCGCGCCCTCGGCGGACGGGACGGGGAGCGTGGCAAGTTCGCCCAGAACGCGGGCGGCCGGCGCGGGGTCGACCAGCCACTTCAGGTGGCTGCCCTCCAGCGTGCGGACGTCGTACGCGTTGTCCGGCGTCAACTCGTTGCCCTCGCGGATCAGGCGGTCCTGCATGGCGAGGGGCAGGCTCGTGTCGTCGGCCAGGCGGATGTAGGTCTTGGGGATGCGGCCCCAGGTCGCGGCCTGCGCTCGGTCGGCGGAGCCGCCGGCGTCCAGGTTCTCGTCGGGCTGGAAGGTGTTGAGGAAGGTGAGGAACTGCTCGTCGGTGCCGTCGGCGAAGAAGGCCCCCTTGAGCGCCGCGAGCGCGTCCGGGTTCGCCGTGCGGAAGTTGACGCGGAGCAGGCCGAGCTCGGCGGGGTTCCCGGCCAGCGCCGGGGCGAAGGCCGCGGGGTCGACCGTGGCCATCTCCGGCTCGGCGTAGTAGTCGTTGACGTCGAGGTCGACCGGGGCCCAGGCCGAGACGTAGACGAGGCGGTCGATCAGGTCCGGGCGCGCGTTGGCCGCGGCCGTGACCGTGGCACCGCCGCGGCTGTGGGCGACGAGGATCACGGGGCCGTTCCGCTTGGCCCGTTCGAGGATGCCGATCAGGTGCGCGACGTTGTCGGCGAGCGTGACGCCCTTGATCGAGCCGGGCGCGCTCGCGAGACCGGCGGGGTCCTGCGGTGCCTGATAGGCGTGGGTGAAGGTCGCCTGGAACCCGTGGCCGGGCAGGTCGACGGCGACAGAGCGGTGCCCTAGGAGGCCGAGTTCGGCCTGAAGGGGCGCGAAGGAGAAGGAGTTCGCGAATGCTCCGTGCACGAGTACGAACGTCGGTTGCATCTGTTTCTTCACTTTCCGGCCGCCACGGGGGCGGGCGGCCATGGAGGGGCCCCGGGTGCGGGGGACGTCTTGGGTGCGTGGGCTTGCCGGCGGCCTACGCGATCACTCCGAGGTCCGACGCAGCACCATGCAGACGAAGCCGAAGCTGTCCCGGTAACCGTGCAGCCACTGCGAACGCTGGGCGTTGGCCGTTTCCAGCACCTGCGCGGCGGCCGGATCCGCGGGGTGGTCCAGAGCCCATGCGGCCAGCGAGCCCCAGCAGGCCCACTCGTAGGCGTCCAGCTCAGCCCGGGTGCTGACGTGGCCGTGGACCGGGGTCCAGCCGTCGGCGACGAGGCGGTCCACCGTCGTCGCCAGGTCGTCGAGGTCACCGAACATCTCGACGGCCGCCGGTGACGGGTCGCGGTCCCAGAACGACTCGCCGATCAGGACGCGGCCGCCGGGAGCCAGGTGCTCGCGGGCTGCCGCGAGCGTGGGCAGGAGACCGCCGAAGGCATGAGTGGCGCCGACGCTGATCACCAGGTCGAACGGCTGTCGAGAGACGAAGTCCGCGGCCTCCTGCTGGTGGAGGACCAGGCGCTCGTCGACTCCGAGTCTGCTCGCTGCCTGGCGGGCCTGCGTCAGGGCGACTTCGGAGACGTCGACGCCTTCGGCGTGCAGGTGTGGGCGCGTGGCCAGGGCGCGCAGCAGCCATTCCGCCGTGCCGCATCCGAGGTCGAGGACTCGCTCGTCGCCACGCGGCAGGCCGCGTTCGAGCAGCCGGCTGACCGAGTCGTCGTCGAGCGGGGACTTGATCGGGTGGTCGGCATGGGCGATCTTGGAAATCTGTTCGCGGCTCATCGGCGCGGCGTGCTCCGTGTCGAGGAGCAGCTTCGCGGCCACCGTCGTCCCGTCGGTGCGGATCGTACCGGCGAGGGCCTTCGCCCGCGCTGCCGTTTCGGGGGTCAGTGCCGTCCTGAGGGCGGCCGACAGGGACTCGAAGGTCGGGGTCGGGCCGTCGTGGGCCGCTCCGATGCCGAGTTCCGCCACGCGGGCGGCCCAGTGCGGCTGGTCCACGAACTGGGGGACCACCACCTGGGGTGCACCGGCCAGGGCCGCGGTGGTCGTGGTGCCTGCGCCGCCGTGGTGTACGACGGCGGCGACCCGGCGGAACAGCGCCTGGTGGTTGACGTCGCCGACGGCGAAGCAGTCGTCCGCATCGTCGAACAGACCCAGGTCTGCCCAGCCGCGGGAGACGAGCACGCGGCGGCCCTGTGCGCGGGCCGCCTCGACGGTTGCCCGGGCGATGTCGGTGGCTGCGGCCATGGGCATGCTGCCGAAGCCGACGTACACCGGCGGGGTGCCGGCGTCCAGGAACGCCTCCAGGCCGGCGGGCAGGGGGCGTTCGTCGGGCAGAATCCACGCACCGGTCTGCACGACGTCGAGGTCCGGCAGTTCCTGCCACGGGCCCAGGACCGGGTCCACCGCCAGCCACGGCCGTTCGGTGAAGACGTGCGCGCGGACGTCGTCCACGGGGGCGAGGCCGATCGCCGCACGGTGGGCGTTGAGGGGCTGGAGGTAGAGGGCGTTGACCTTCTGGGTGTCCAGGTCCCACAGGGCCCGGCGGTCGGTCGTGTCGGCCGGAGCCGGCGGTCCGGGCCGCGGCGGCGGCGGGTAGTGCGGGGAAGGCATCTCGAACGGGTGGAAACCCGCGTACACGTAGCGGATGCCCAGCTTCTCGGCCACCGAGCGGGCGCCGGCCGGCATCGGACCGCTCGCCACCAGCACGTCACAGTCCTCGGCCGCCTTGCCGACCATGTCGAAGTGCGCGGCGACCAGCTCGGCCGCGAACGCGGCCGCGTCCGACGGCGGCGGTCCCGTCCGCAGCGCGCGCACGTCCCGCCCGAAGGGCACCAGCTCCGCACCGACACCGGCCAGAAGTTCGGCGAACTCCTCGTCCGGCGGTGCGCACACGCGTACCTCCGCGCCGAGCTTCCGCAACTGCGCCGCCAGTCCCGCCAGCGGCGCTATGTCGCCGCGCGATCCGTATGCCATCAACAGCACACGCATGTCGTGATTCTCATTTCTATAGGTGCCGGCATCGGCCGGCGTCGGTGCGGCAGCATCCGGGTCTTCCGGCTTGCCTGCCTCGCGCCCGTTTGGGCGGGTTCGTGTCGGGAGGTGCTGATCAGCGGGATCAGCGGGCCCAGGGGAGTTCGCGGGTGCCTTCGGATCCGGGTACGGAGACGAGGGCGTAGCAGTCCATCGCGACGTGGGCCCCGGCCCGCTCCGGGCGCGGCATGGGTGCAGTCCGACCACTGCCCCATCCGCATGTGCTGAGGGAACGGACGTGCCGGCGATCAGTCCTCGATCGCCTGGTACAGAGTGGTCCAGAAGTCGTGCATCAGGTGGACCGAGTCGGGGACCGATGTGCCGACCTGGGTGAGGAGGATGCCGACGACGTTGTTCACGGGGTCGGCGTAGGTGGAGGTGCCGGCGCCGCCGTCCCAGCCGAACTGGCCGACGGGAGCGTAGTCGCCGCGGTAGGTCCGCACCGCCATCCCGAAGCCCCAACCGCCGTGCTGGCCCTGGCCGAAGGAGATGTGGACGTTGTTGGTGGCCAGCTCGGTGCGGGCGGCGTTCTGCGCGGGGGTGAGGCGGTTGGTGGTCATCAGCTGCACCGCCTGCCTGGACAGAACGCGCTCGCCGCCGTGCTTGCCGCCGTTCAGCAGCATCTTGAAGTAGGCGTGGTAGTCGTCCGCGGTGGAGACCAGACCACCGCCACCGCCATGGAACGCCGGAGGGATGTTCCACCGGCCGCCCTTGGACTCGTCCCATACGTGGAACTCGCCGGACTCCGGGTCGGGCGCGTAGAGGACCGGCAGCCGTTCGATCTTGTCGTCCGGGACGTGGAAGCCGGTGTCCTCCATCCCCAGCGGGCCGAAGACGTGTTCGCGCAGCGCCTCCTCGAAGGTCTTGCCGGTCACCCGGGAGACCAGTACGCCGGCCAGGTCGCTGGCGAGCTGGTACTGCCAGTGGTCGCCGGGCTGGTGCATCAGCGGCAGCGCGCCCAGGCGGCGCAGCCACTCGTCCTGCTCGGGCATCGGCGTGGGCAGGTTGGGCGTCAGCCCCTGTGCGAAGACCTCGTTCATGATCGGCGTACCGATCGAGGTCATGTCCATACCGAGGCCGAAGGTGGACGTCAGCACGTCCCGGACGGTGATTGGACGGCGCGCCGGGACCGTCTCGTCGATCGGGCCGTCGAACGCCTTCAGCACCCGACGGTCGGCCAGCTCCGGCAGCCATCGGTCCACCGGGTCGTCCAGCCGCAGCCGGCACTCGTCGAGCAGCACCATCGCCGCCGCAATCGAGACCGGCTTGGAGGTGGACGCCATCCGGAAGATGGTGTCCCGGCGCATCGGCGCGCCGCCGTCGTGCTCCATCGCGCCGAGCGTCTCGACGTGCGTCTCGTCGTCCTTGCTGTACAGGGCGACGACGCCGGGGATCTTGCCGGAGTCGACGTGGCGGGCCAGCACGTCGCGGATCTTGCGCTGTCCGGAAGCGGTGAACTGGGACATGGTGGGGTGCTCCCTGGTCGGGTGGAAGTGTCGGGAAGGAGGAGGTGACGGATGAGGGGGGTCAGAGGCTGCGGGCGGAGATGTCGCCGTTGCCGCTGGTGGCGCTGATCTCCAGCACGGGGGAGCCGTTGTTCTTCAGGGCGTTGCTGACGCGGCCGTGGCGGGGGTCGGCGTCCAGCGTGGCGGAGACGCCGGGGGCGGCGGCGATCGAGATGTCGCCGTGCTGGGTGCGGAGCACCACCGTGCCGCGCACCGCCTCGCCGATGGTGATGCCGCCCCGCGTGGTGGAGATCTCCGCGGGGCCGCCCAGCCGGCCGACGTGGACATCGCCGTCGACAGAGGTGAGGCGCAGGCCGTCCACGTCGGCGATCTCGATGCGGCGGTGGGCGCCATGGACGGCGACGTCGCCGAGCCGGCCTTCGGTGCGCACCTCTGCGGCGGCGGAGGCGGCCTCGACGCGGGAGCCGGTGGGGAGCTGAAGCGTCACCTCGACGGATCCGGGGTTGCTCAGCACCTGGTTCCTCGCCTCCGGCGCGATGACGCGCAGCACGCCGTCGCCGAATTCGACCGTGGTCTGCTCCGCGGCCTTCACATCGCGGCCCTTGCCGGCGTCCGCGGGACGCACCTCGACGGTGGTCTCGGCGCGGTCGGCGGCGAGGAGGCTGATGCGTCCGGCGGGTATCTCCACAATGGCGGCGATCGCGTCGGGGGTGTCGAACTTCTGCATGGGACGTTCTCCTTGGTGGGGTGGTCAGGCCGTGGAGTGGTCAGGCCGTGGAGTGGTCAGGTGGTGGAGTGGTCAGGTGGTGGAGTGGTCAGGTGGTGGGCAGGTCGAGTTGGTGTTCGTGGGTGCTGCGGTGGAAGCGGAAGCCCAGCTGCCGGTTCACGGCGAGCATGTGTGTGTTGTCCTGTGCGTTGTCGGTCTCGATCTCCACGATTCCGGGCTGCTCGGCGCGGAGCCTGCGCACCATCTCTGCCTTGACCCACAGCCCGAGCCCGTTGCCGCGGTGTGCGGGCACCACGACGGTGTCGTACTGCAGTGCCCGGCGGGTCTCCCCGGCACGGATGACGATCTCGGTGTATCCGGCCATCTCCCCCTTGCAGAGCGCAGCGGTCGTCAGCAGTACGTCACCGCGGTCGGCCAGCACTTCGGCCATGGCCCGGACCCGGTCGGCGGTCCAGGTCTGGCTGCCGTAGTCCATGTCGCCCATGGGCATGTCGTTCATCGCGTTCTTGGCAGCGGCGAACGCCTCGGCCAGGTCGTCGGGGACCGTGCCGGTCCAGCAGGCCAGTTCGTAGCCGGGATGCTCGGCGTCGGCCGCGGCATCGTCGGCCCGCGCGACGTCGAGCAGCAGGTGGTCCAATGCCAGCACCCGGCGGAAGCCGTGGCGCTCGCTGAACGCCTCGCCCGGGCTGTCGGCCGCGGCTGTCGCGACGAGGCTGCGCCGGCCCTCGGCGCGGCAGGCCGCAACGACCGCCGACAGGAGGAGGGTGCCGGTTCCCAGGCGCCGGTGTGCGGGATCGACGTGGAGTTCCAGTTCGGCCAGGTGCTGCTGGCCCGTTGAGGTGAACAGCCGCAGGCCGGCAACACCGACGGGGGCGCCGTCCGCCGCGGTGGCGAGCCAGGCCAGCCGGCGGCTGCCGAGGGCAGGCTGGGTGAGCTGGGCGTGGATGTGTCCGGGGTCGGGGGTCGGTACTCCCGGCAGGTCGTGGGCCGTCGAGGCGGCGACGACCTGGTGCCACGCGGCGGCTTCGGTATCCGAGGCGCGTTGGAGCTGAGTGACGTGTGCGGAGGGGGACACTGTGATGGCTTTCGTGGTAGATGTCGAGGGGCGAATTCGGCCGGGCGATGGACCGAGAGAGCGGCGGGTGGTGAAGGTGTGTCAGGCCGTGGTGCCTGGACTCCAGCGGTCGAGAGCGGTGTAGGCCGGGATCCATCGGGCGGTGCAGGCGGCGTACTCGTGCGCGGGCAGCTGGGCGAGGAGCCTCGTCATGGTCTGCTTGTCGGCGCCGTCCAGCAGCCACGGCAGCAGAAGTGGTGCGTCCTTGCCGATGTGCTGGGCGTGGACCTGGCTGAAATGGGCCCACTGCTCGGCGGTCAGCGTCCGCCGCATCAGCGGGAAGGCCGTGTCCTCCTCGTGCTTGAGGTGTCCGGCCAGGCCGCGGGTCAGCGCGTCGGTGAGCTGGCCCAGCCGCAGCGGGTCGGCTCCGGGCTCGGTCAGCAGCTCGTCGATGGCCTGGATCACCGGAGCAATGGCGGCGTGCTCGGCCTCCATCACCTCCAGCAGCGCCAGGTCCTTCGGGCTGCCGGCCAGATTCTGCCGCAGTGACGGCCACAGCGCGCCGTCCTCGGCAGCGTGGTGCGCGCGGAGGGCCTGCTTGAACAGTGTCCATCCGGCAGCAGTGGCCAGTACGCGCACGGGGTCACGGTCCGCGGCGGTGGTGACCCGGTCGAGCTGGGCCAGTTCCCGGCGCAGGGCGCCATGCATCGCGTACATCACGGTCAGGTCGATGGCGTCGCTCATCGGGCCGGACGAACGCGGCGTTCTTCACGGTTCTTCATGCGTGCATGCATGACTCAAACGATCTTGCGATCCGTGCATATGATCAAGCCACAATCCCACGCGGTTCGATAACCGCTGGGTTATCGACAGGGGGGCGGGGGCCGGTGGAGCTGCGGGACATCGAGATATTCCTCGTACTGGCGGAGGAGCTGCACTTCGGCCGGGCCGCACAGCGGCTGCACGTCTCCCAGGCACGCGTCAGCCAGGCCATCAAGAAGCAGGAGCGGCGCATCGGGGCCGAGCTGTTCGCCCGCACCAGCCGCACGGTTCGCCTGACGGAGGTCGGCCGGCAGTTCCGCGACGACCTGCAACCGGTATACGCGGGCCTGCACGAATCCCTGGAGCGAGCCCAGCTGGCGGCCCGCGGCATCACCGCACAGCTCCGCGTCAGCCTGATGCCCTTCAACGTCGTCGATCTGCACCCCTACTGGAAGGCGTTCCGCGCGCGCCACCCGCAATGGGGCCTCCAGATCCGCCAGACAACCTTCACCGATCCGTTCGGCCAGCTCCGCAGCGGCGCCATGGACGTCATGATCGTCTGGCTGCCGGTGGAGGAACCGGACTTCACCGTCGGGCCGACCTTGTGCACCGACCCGCGAGTGCTTGCCGTGGCCACCGACCACCGGTTCGCGGCACGGGACTCCGTACCGGTGGAGCTGCTCGCCGAGTTCCCACACGCCACTGCCCTCGGCCTGCCGGACTACTGGGAGGACAGTTACCTGCCCTTCTCCACCCCACGCGGCCGTGCGATCGAGCGCCTCACGAGCGCGGCCTCGGACAACGCCGATCAGCTGATCAGCCACATCGGCATGGGCGACATCATCCACACCTTCCCCGGCCATGTCACCAGATACTGGGGCATGTCGAACATCCGATTCCTCCCCATCCCCGAGATGGCCACCCTGACCTTCGCTCTGGTCTGGCGGACCGAAGCCGAAAACGACCTCATCCGCGCCCTGGCCGACACCGTGCGCGACCTGGGTGTATTCCGCTTCTGACGCAGCCTGCCGACCCCACCACGTCGTAGGCGCCGCAGCCTCGCGGCTCGGTCACCAGGCTCGTGATCTCTTTACCGAGGGCGAGCCGGACTGCGGTGCCCAGATCCGGGAAGTGCAGCTCATCGACGCCGTCGCGCGGCCGTGTCAGGGCGATGTGGACTACCTGGTCCTGCCCTCCCCTGCACGCGTTGACGCACCTTCATCGGGGTGAGGTCAAGCGTCGCCAGCAGATCAGCGCGCATCCCAGGGTGAGGAACGTTTCGTGGATGCCGTCGCGGACTTCCCAGCGGATCCGCAGGCGGCGGAACCAGTGCAGGTGAGCGAACGCGCTGCCGCTGCTCTACCTGCACGGACTGTCCTCTGGGGACTTCGTGCCGGCGCTGGAGCAGTTCCTCGGCGGCACCGCGGGCCTGTCGCCGGCCACGGTCACCCGGCTGACCAAGCAGTGGGCCGACGACCACGCCGCCTTCCAGGCCCGTGACCTGGCCGACCGGGACTTCGTCTACGTCTGGGCCGACGGGGTGCACCCCAAGGTGCGGCTCGGACAGGCGCACTCGTGCGTCCTGGTCCTGCTCGGCGTCCGCCTGGACGGCACCAAGGAGCTGATCGCCCTGGCCGAGGGGCTGCGCGAGTCGACCGAGTCGTGGGCCGACCTGCTGCGCGACTGCCGCCGACGCGGCATGCGCGACCCCGAGCTGGTCATCGGCGACGGCGCCATGGGCCTTTGGAAGGCCCTCGCCGAGGTCCTCCCCGCCGCCCGCCACCAGCGCTGCTGGGTCCACAAGGCCCGCAACGTCACCAACTGCCTGCCGAAGTCCGCGCAGCCGGGCGCGACGAAGGCGATGCAGGAGATCTACAACGCCGAGGACCGCGGCCACGCCGAGAAGGCGATCGACGCCTTTGCGAAGACCTACGGCGCCAAGTTCCCCAAGGCCGTCGCGAAGATCACCGACGACCGGGAGGAACTCCTGGCGTTCTACGACTTCCCTGCGGACCACGAACCCCATCGAGTCGACCTTCTCGACGGTCAAGCTCAGGACCAAGGTCACGCGAGGTGCGGGCAGCCCGGCGGCCGCGCTCGCGATGGTGTTCAAGCTGGTCGAGTCAGCTCAGGCTCGATGGCGTTCGATCACCGGCGCCCATCTGGTGCCCCTGGTTCGCGCCGGCGCACGCTTCGAGAGCGGCGTCCTCGTCGAACGCGAGGAGCGGGCCGCTTGAACGGCTGAAGGAGCCACACCGGACCCATGGCTGAGCCGATCTGTCCTCCGTCGGGCCACTTCGGGGTACCGAGAGCTTGGTGCGGCTGGACTACCGGGCCCAGCGTCCCATGGCCGGCGCGGTTCCGATCAGGCACTCGATGTCGGTCGGGAAGCCGACGAGGGCGTAGGCGGTCAAGCGCAGGTGGCCCTCAAGGCAGACCAGGTTGTCCTGTCTCTCGCCGACGAGGATGAGCGGAGGAAATCGCTCGCCTCTGCTGAGCGCGTAGGCCGCGTCGATGAACGGTTCGTTGGGCACGTCGAACGCCCGTAGCCCCGCGTTGATGCGTGCGGCAGCGTCGGTCGGCTGGCGGCTGCCACCCGACAGTTCGACCCAGTAGGAGTAGTCGAGGTAGCGCACGCCGGCCGCCTCGTCGGCGGACAGGAGTGCCCTGGCCCACCTGACGTGAGTGGGGAAGTTCTCGAACAGGCCGCGGTTCTCACCGTACCCGCGCGTGGCAGCGAGCAGAGCGCGACGTGCGAGGTTCGCTCCAGTGTCGGAGAGGTCCGGATGCGTCAGCAGCTGCTCGGCTTGCCCGGCTGCCGCCAGGTGGGACCGGAGGTTCTGGCCGAACCGCCCGCTGGATAGCTCGCCGCTCAAGAAGCAGGCGACCATCTCGTCCTCACTACTTACACCCAGTAGCTGCACGACCGTCAGCATAGGACCGACCCCGTTGGGCGCAGCAGCCTGCTCGCTCGTCATCTCGTCCACAGATCTTGACTATTGCTCCCCAGAAGAGGGCCGCCGACTTCGCGGGTCGCCTGGACCGATGTGCTCGGCGAGGACGACCGCTGCCACACGTGCTCGCCTGGACCGGCGTGGTGTCCGCTTCCGGCTGACCGGACGTGCGATCGACGCCCGGGCACCGGGGGTCGCTCGTCCGAGGCGGTTTCGGGGCAGGGCCGTGTCGCTTCTGGGTTCGCGGCATTGAGCGGGCATGAGCACCCTCAAGCGCGCGGCGGTGGCCGCGCTGGGCCGTCGCGGCCGTGGCGGCACCCACAACACCCAGTGCCACGGCAGCGCCGGCCTACAAGTGCGCGTCCAGCGCGCAGGACATCGACGACAGCAGCTATGACGGGCCGTGGCCGGACAACTGGAAGATCACGGTGAAGACGTGCGCGGCCCGCTCCGGGGGCACCGTGTACGCCTACGCCGAAGCGAAGTGGGACGGCACCGCGTTCCGCGAAGTGGACGATGTGACGATCTTCGACGGGGCCAAGCTGCGGTTGCAGATCAAGCAGTCCCGCGACGGCACCGACCCCGTGGTGATCGAACGCGACTTCACCGCGATCGAGGACCGGTTGGAGGACAGCACGTCGAGCGGCAACTACAACGGCCACTACCGAACCCCGACGATCAGCCACCGGGCCGGCCGCGGAGCCCTGGCCGACTCCACCCTGTTCCTGGACTGGCACGGAGACGGCCGAGGCTACGGACGCCACGACTACACGGCCTCGCCCACCGTCTGAGTCAGCGCAGCAGTGCGGGCCGCCACCCTCGCCGGGTGACGGCCCGCACTGCTGCGCTCAGGCTCCGCCGGTATCCGGACTCCACACGGCCGGCCCGCCGCCGCGCCACTCGATGAGCAGCGCGTCGTCCAGGCGGACGTCGTCCGGGTCCAGGCCGGCCCGCCGCAGGAGCTCCAGAAGATCGCCAGGGCCGAGGGCGCGGCCGAGGATCTCGCCGTCTACGCGGACGCGGCGCCCGCCCTCGGCGTCCGGCGGGTAGACGATGACGCGCAGGCCAGGGCTCATCCCTCCACCGTGCCGGTACCCGGTCATTCGAGCACTCCGAGGGCGGTGTCCGGGCGACAGTGGAGACAAGCCGGCACGTCGTCGGCCAGGAGCCGGCGCAGCTGCTCGGCGGCGGCCGGGACGCAGACCTGTCCTGGCTCGAGGTCTGCTTCTTGGGCCAGGACAGCGTGACATCGGCTGACGCGCCACTGATGCTGCGCTCGTGGACGCTGACCGTTCCAGCAGGAGCGGGCGCGCCAGTGCGGCTGGGTCGTGCTGCGTGTCAGGGGGTGGAGCGGAGTGAGTCGTTCGCCCTCTGCATGGCGTCCAGGAGGTGCTGTGTCGGGGCGCGGAAGACGTGGTCGGAGTCGGCGGCCTCCACCGCCGACGTGGCGACGTTGATCGCTTCGGTGAGATCGGTCGCCGACTGGGTGCGGTCGAAGCGGCGCGACAGGGCGTAGGCGAGGTCGTACTTCACTGCGACGGGGTCGAGGAGGCGCGCGCGGTCGGCGTCGAGGGTCCGCCTCATGACGTCGATTGCCCGGTCCAGATCGGACTCGGCCCCGGCGCGTTCGAATCGGTTGAGCAGGGAGTCTCCCAAGCTGCTCAGCCACTTGACTGCGGCATTGTCATCGGCAGACGCCACTGCGCCACCGGCTTCACAGCATTCGATCACCCGGTCCAGATCCGCCGGGTCGGCCGTGGCCGCCAGCCGGTGCCGGAGCGCCTGCACCAGGGTGGAAAGAATGGCTTCCCGCTGGTCGACGGCACGGGCCAGCGCCGTCTCAAGCAGTTCGATGGACTGATCGAGATCCTCCGCGGAGCCGCCGTTCTCGAACCGGAGCAGCAGCAAGAGGCCCAGATTAGCAGTCATTCCGGGCCGGAAGGGGTGGTCGGGATCGAGGTGGGTCACGATCTGCCGGGACAGGATGAGCGCGCTCTCGATCTCGGCCGGGGACTTCGTTTCGGACGCCCCCTGTTGGAATGAGGCGGCCATGGGAACCACCCGCTCCGCGAGTGTGGGAAGCATGGGATTCGGGATGTCGTCCAGCCCCAGGATGAACGGCAGCTCGAACAAGGCCAGCGCGGCATCGTAGTCGGCGTGTCCCTGGCCCTCGGGCACCAGCCGAGACCGGTGCCAGCGAAGCCTTGCCAGCAGGTGCTGCGCGACGGCCGTCAGGCTGACGTCGATGTCCGCGTTGCCCTCGGCGAGTATCGCGTCGAGCTGCAGCACTTCCGGAAGGTCGCCTGACGCCAGGACTGTGCGCAGGTCGCCGGAAGCGTTCGCGCTTTCCATCTTCCTGTTGATGAGGTGGATCAGTTCCCACACGTCGTCTCGTCTGTTCATGCCCCGACCCTGGCAGATCTTGAAGCGATCGGCCAAAACAGCTCTCGCGGGATCAGGCACTCCGGTTTCGGGGCGAGTTGCGCAGTGAACCTTGAGTTCGTCGATCTTGATCGCCAGCGTGTCCGAGATGCGCGCTGATCTTGTGCATGACGGGCCTGTGGGAGCGGGTAGCTCCGCAGCTGCACCGGCGCCGTTGCCGTCCGGGGTGGCTGTGTCGGGCGGATGCAGAGGAGGAGCCGGTGGTCAGGTGAGAGGGGTGACCGGTCCGGGTGGAGCGGTTCCGGCTGACGGACACCCCGCTGTACGGCGTGCACGGCGGCACCTTCGCGGCGGAGCCGGCCGACCGCCTGTAGGCCGTCCGGGGGAGGGGCGGGGGTCGCGGCGACGGCCCCCGCTTCCAGCTGCCTGGCGCCGGTTCGCGGTAACCCGCCCGGGTGAATCCGGGCCTCGTGTACGCGTACGCGGCTCGTGCGGTGTGGCCCCAACTCACCTCGAAATCGAGGCCATTGACAGCAAGCAGGATCTTTCGTCATGTTTCGGGCGCTGCCCGATCGTCGGGCCACCGATGCGTGATCGGAGTGCGACTCAGATGGTGCGTTCGGTGTGGGAGCAGTACGACGAGAACCAGGCCGCGGGCCGGCTGCGGGTGCCAGTCGCTGCCTGGCGGTGGGCGGCCGGTACGGGCCTGGTCCCGCCGGCGGATGCCGGCCCTGGCCTGTGGTCGCGGGCGGTGGTGGAGGCCGCCGACCCGGAGCAGGTGCGCGCGGCGCTGCGGGGGTCGGTGGGTGCGGGGTGGGCGGC
>NZ_JBEZWL010000061.1:0-43036 GCF_040648015.1 Streptomyces sp. NPDC029216
GTTCGCCGAGAGTTCCCGCAGGGGGAACGTCGACTTGCACCTTGGGTGGAGCTGTCGCGCAGCTCGTCGTTCAGGAGCAGACCGCTCCGCCCAGCGTGAAGCGCGCCGGGAGCGCGTTGGTACCCGAATACGTCGCCTGGAAGCCGAAGCTCACGCTGCCGCCGGGCTCCAGCGTGCCGTTCCACCCGGCGTCCCGGGCGGTGACCGTGCTGCCCGTCTGGCTCACCGTGGCGTTCCAGGCGTTTCCGATCCGCTGGTCGCCCGCGAAGCTCCATCCGAGGGTCCACCCGGAGATCGCCGAGGTTCCGGTGTTGCGCACGCTGACCGTCGCCGTGAAGCCGTTGCCCCAGGCGTTGTCGATCCGGTACGCCACCGTGCAGGGGGCCGCCGGTGCGTCGTCGTCCGCCTCCGTCGCCGTGAACGTCGCCGACTGCACGCCGGGGCCACCGGCGGTGAAGGTCGCGCTGCCCGGCGACGCGTCGGCATCGGGCGCGGCGGCGACCGGAACCTGCTGCACCGTCGCCCAGTTGGCCGGAGTGAACACCAGGCTCGCGGCCGCCGACAGATCCTGGTCGCCGGAGCTCCGGGCGACGGTCACCGTGACGTTCTGCGCGGGCGCCGCCGAGAGCCGCACGCCCACCGGCGCCGAACCGCCCTCGGGGACCGTCACCGCCGCCGGTGCCACCTGGACCACGGGCACCGCCGGGGCGCCGCGCCGCTCAGCGGCGAAGGCCGCCAGCCAGGCCAGCGAGGCGTTCCAGTTGATCGCCACCTCGTTGGTGGAGTACGAGCCGATGTCGTCCACGTAGCAGGCCGCCGGTGCGCAGCCCGCGAGCTTCTCCTTGGCCACCGGGTCCTCCAGTCCCGCGTTCGGCCCGCCCGCGAAGGAGCCGGCCGGCGGGTGCGGCAGTGAGGCGTCGTTCTGGTGCGCCCAGAACCGGTGGTGCTGGTTCTCGGAGTGGCGCTCGCCGTAGCCGGTGACGTAGGAGAGGTCGAGGGCGTTGCGGCCGAGCAGGTAGTCCAGGGACTCCAGTGCTCCGGCCCGGTAGCGCTGCTGGCCGGTGAGCTCGTATGCGACGGCCAGCACCATGGCGTTGTTGGTGACGGAGCTGTTGGAGCCCCACGCGTACCCGGTGGCAGGGAGCGGTACGGGGTAGCCCTGTCCGGCGATGGTGGACAGGTGGCCGTCGGCGGCGGCGGTCAGCAGACCGCGCAGCCGGGCGATGTCGTCGGCGGGCAGGCCCACGCCGGGGAGGGTGGCGAGGGTGATACGGCCGAGCGTGGCGGTGCCGGCCCACCAGAACCCGTCGACGGGCTTGGTGTGGTGCGGGGAGGAGGTGACGGCGTCCCGGTACTGTGACTCTCCGGTGGTGGCCAGGAGTTCCGCCGCCGCCCAGTAGAACTCGTCGGAGACGTCGGCGTCCTCGTACGCACCGCCGCCGGTGTTGTCGGTCGCCGTGGCGAGCACGTCCGGGTTGGCCTTGGCGGCCGTCCAGGCGCGGCGGGCCGCGTCCAGGCAGCGCGCGGCGAACGCGGCGTCGTACGGCGCGTACACCCGGGCGCACTGCGCGGCCGAGGCCGCCAGGTTCAGCGTCGCGGCGGTCGACGGCTTGTGCACCTCCCGTTGCTCGGCGTCGAGTTCGGGCCGCGTCGGCAGAGCGGTCCACTTGGCGTCGTGCATCTTGTGGAAGGCCATCCCGGCCATCGGCTTCCCGGCCGGGACCTGCATCCGCAGCAGGAACTCCAGCTCCCAGCGGGCCTCGTCGAGGACATCCGGCGTTCCGTTGCCACGCTCGGGCACCCGCAGCGTCGAGTCGCCGAGCGCCGCGGAGCCGCCCGAACGGGAGGCCCTCTCGAAGGAGTTGACCATCTCCCAGACGGAGATGCCGCCGTTGACCACGTACTTGCCGTGGTCGCCCGCGTCGTACCAGCCGCCGCGCACGTCCAGGGTGTAGTCGCACACCCCGGCCTGGCACGGGACGCCGCTGTCGCCCTTGTTCGGGGCGATGCCCAGGTGCCCGGCGGGGCGGGCGTAGGCGCTGCCGCCCGCCAGGGCCGCGTCGATGGCGATGCCGCTGCGCTGCTGGTAGAAGAACGACATGCTGTCGGCGCGCAGGGCGTCGTACAGCGACGGGGAGATCTCGAAGGGGTGGCTGGTCTGGCCGTCGACGCCCAGGGTGTAGCCGGTGCCGGTTCCGGTGTACGCGCCGAAGTCCACCAGGTGCGTGGACTGGCCGGACGCCTGGTCCGCGCCGCGCACCGTGGTGCTGCCCGAGGCGACCACCGCGCCTGCGGCGTCGCGCAGTTGCCAGGCGAGCGGGGCGGTCGCGGAGCTGGCCACGGTGGCCCGCTTGGGGCCGTCGGGCAGGTAGCCGAGCTGGTTGACCCGGACGGGTGAGACGGCGACGGCCGCGGGGGCGGCAGCCGCGGCCGGAGCGGTCAGGGCGGTCGTGGACAGGCCGCCTACAGCCAGCGCGAAGCCGGCGAGCACAGCGGCCGCGCGACGTGGCACGCCGCGCGCGGGGGTGACAGGAGGCACGGGTGGAGCCTTCCTAGGCGAGTGGGAGTGTGGGAGCGCTCCCAATCAAGCCAGCAGCCGGATGACTCCGTCAAGTAGCCTGCTAGCCAGGGCAGTTGACCGCACCCGTATCACCGCGGCCCAGGCCCGGGCGGAGAAGGCGTTCCGCACACGGACGATCGAGCGCTTGGGCGATGCGGGCACGGCCCGGCGCCGGCGCCGGTCGCGGAGGACAACGAGGACGGCACCACCCTGCCGGCCGCGCTCAAGCGCGACCCGGGCGCGGTCGACCTGGACTCCCTGCTGACGGAGATCACCGACGCCCTGGTAGACCTGCTGGTCACCCTGGAGCAGAAGATCAACACTCGCGCCCGGCGCCGCCTGCTGCTCGCCCTGTTCGCACCGGGAACGAACATGGGCATTCGGGCCATCGTGGCGACCGGCGGACACGGCGAGACCGAAGCCGCGCTGCGGCACGTGCGCCGGCACTTCATCACCGTCGACACCCTGCGGGCCGCGGTGACGAAGCCGGTGAACGCCACCGCCCTGCGCCGGGGCAGAACAGGTGCTGCGGCGCTTCACCCGCGGCGGCCCCAAGCACCCAACCCTGCTGCTTCAGGGGGGTTCTGGCGCCACCCGCTGAGCAGAATGATCACTCACCCAATGAGTAGACAGTGTCTACGAATTCATAGTAGACACTGTCTATGACTGATGAGAGCTCCCTTCGGGAGCGGTTGATCGATGTCGGGGTCGACCTTGTGCTGGCCGAGGGCTCCGCGTCCGTGGGCCTGCGGGAGATAGCCCGTCGAGCGGGGGTGTCGCACGGGGCGCCGCGTCGGTACTTCCCCACGCACCACGCGCTGCTCTCGGCCATCGGCCGTCGCGGCTTCGAGGACCTCGCAGCCATGTTCGAGGCCGCGGTCGCCGGCGCGACCACACCGCGCGGCCAACTGGAGGCCCTCGCGCGGGCGTACGTGGGGTACGCACTGGAACGCCGCGGCATGTTCGAACTCATGTGGCGGCACGACCTGCTCGACGGCGCGGCGCAGGCATCGGACCAACCGAGGCTGCGCGAGTCGACCTTCCCGCTGTTCGGGCACTTCACCGGACTCGTCGCCCGATGCCTGTCGGAGGGGGAGGCCGCGCGACGCGCCGATGCGCCGAACGAGACCGGACCGCCGCCCGCGGTGACCGCCGCCGCCCTGTGGTCGAACCTGCACGGTATGGCCCAGCTGTGGGCCTGGGGCAGCCTGCAACTCGCCCTCGGCGCCCCACCGCTGGGCGGTGACCCCGGCGACGACCAACGCGACCGGCTCATCGCGGCAGTTCTGGACGCCCATCTCGGCCCGGTGACCTCATGACCGCCCCCGTACAGCGGCAGATCGCACTTCTGGTCAGCGTGGTCGGCGCGGTGATCGTCGCACTGGACGGAACCATCCTGCTCATGGCGCAGCCCGGCATGCAGCGTGATCTCGGCGCGAGCGTGGCGCAGATCCAGTGGACGAGCACCGGCTATCTGGTCGCCGTGGCCGCGTTGCTCCTGATCGCCGGGCACCTCGGGGACCGGTACGGGCACCCGCGCCTGCTGTTCGTCGGCGTCCTCGGTTTCGGGGCTGCCTCGGCCGGGATCGCGCTCGCGCCGGGTGTCGGCTGGGTGATCGTCCTGCGCGCGGTGCAGGGCGGGTTCGCCGCACTCCTCCAGCCTGCGACGCTCGCGCTGCTACGGCTGGCGTATCCCGCGGACCGGCTCGGCAAGCCGATCGCCATTCGCACCAGTGCGATAGCGGTGGCGGCAGGGTCCGGTCCGCTCCTGGGCGGTGTCCTCGTGGCTCATCTGGGATGGCGCGCCGTCTTCTGGGTCAACGTGCCCCTCGCGTTCGTCATCGCGGTCGTCGCCCTCACCGTACGGACGCCGGCACCTCAACGTGCCGACCCTCCACAGCTCAACCTCACCAGCGCGGGCCTGCTGGCGGTCGGGCTCGCCATCCTGGTCCACGCCTTGGTCGACGTACCCGCACGGGGGTGGATCGCCGCGCCGACGCTGCTCGAATTCCTCGCCGTCGTCGGCGTCGCAACGGTGCTCACCTGGCACGAACGCCGTACCACGCACCCGATCGTTCCACCAGCCGTAGCGCGGTCCGTACCGGTGACGGCGTCGATGGCGATCCTGCTGGTCACCGCCGCCGGCCTGTTCGGCGCGCTGTTCAGGGCCACCTTCTACCTCCAGGACGTACTTCGACTCGACCCGCTCGACAGCGGTCTGCGCGTACTCCCGCTGACCGTGCTCATGGTCCTCGGCTCACCCGCCGCGGTCGCCGCACTGCGGCGGTACGGTGCGCGCCGCACCGCGATCGCCGGTACGGTCCTCGTCGTGGCCGGCATCGCGGGGCTGTCCCGGCTCGGTCCCGCCAGCACATGGATGGCCATGGCTGCAGCGTTTGCCGCCATCGGTGCGGGGTTCGCCACCGTGATGGTCACCGCCACCGGGACCGTCGTCGGTGACGCGCCGCCCGGGTACGCCGGGGTCGTCAGCGGACTCAAGCAGACCGCCATGAACATCGGACCGACCTTCGGCATCGCCGTCGCGGCCGGCGCAACCGGCACGGCTGCTTCAACCATGAGCTCCACCCTGCTGATCCTGGCCGCACTCGCCGCTCTCGGCCTGCTGCCCGCGTCGCGGCTGCCCTGGCGCCCGGCCCACCAGGAAGGAGACGCCGCGACCGCCTCACTCCCGGCGCAAGCACCAACACCACAGATGGCACCCGCTCGACACCCAAGCAGTTTAGCGACCGCCGAACACACCCAGGCTGATCCGGTCATGTACCAGACCGATCTTCAGTGTCGGCCAACGGTGCACCCGATAGATTCCCACACATGCTCATCGGCTACGTCGCCGGCGGCGCGAAGGGCGCCCGCCCGGAGCTCGACCTCGTCATGCAGCTGCCTCAGCTTCCGGGGGTGCGGGGGGTGTTGCCGTAGTAGGCGTCCGGGCCGTGCTTCCGGGTGAAGTGCCGCTCCAGAAGGTGCCCCGGCGGCTCGGAGGTGTGCCCGAGGCGGGATCCCAGTGCCAGCGTGTGCAGCGCCATCTCCGCCACGGCCTCGCAGACGATGGCGTTCTCCAGCGCGGCCTTCGCGGTGGCGCCCCAGGTGAAGGGGCCGTGTCGGGAGACGAGCGCTCCGGGGACCTCGTCGGCCCGGCGGGGGTCGCCGCCGAGCCGGGCGACGATCACCTGTCCGGTGTTGTACTCGTAGTCCTTCGCGCACTGCTCGGCGGTGAGGTCCGCCGTCACGGGGACGGGCCCGTTGAAGGTGTCGGCGTGGGTGGTGCCGAGCACGGGGATCGGGCGGCGCGCCTGGGCGAAAGCGACGGCGTGCGCCGAGTGCGTGTGGGTGACGCCACCGATGGAGGGGAACGCCCGGTAGAGGCACCGGTGGGTTTCGGTGTCGGTGGACGGCCTGAGGTGCCCGTCGACGACCCTCCCGTCCTCCAGCGCCACCGTCACCAGGTCCTCCTCGGTGAGGTCGGCGTAGGAGACCCCGGACGGCTTGATGACGAAGACGCCGGCGTCTCGGTCCACTCCGCTGACGTTTCCCCAGGTGAGGGTGGCCAGCCCGGCCTCCGGGATGCGCAGGTTGGCCGCGAGGACCTCGCGGCGGAGGTTCTTGAGGTTGGTCTCGCTCACTGCACGCCCACCGTCTTTCCGACATGCGCGACGATTCCCGGTACCGGCGTCCGGCAGCTGGACGCAGGCCCCCCAGTCGCGCGTGAGGGCCGGACTGATCGGGGGCCGCGACGGCACCGCGGCTTGGCCAAGGCAGTCACCCCCGTTGAATTGTGAGCGCTAACAAGGCATAAGCTCAAGAGATACGAGCAGATTCCTGCCCACACCCCACGCTCAACGCTGCATAATGTGAGCGCCAACATCGATACCTGGTCGACAATCTCCCGGTCGGTCCGAGTTGTGTGCGGGCCGCGGCTGGTTCGGTACCTTGAGGGAAGGCCGCTCGATGAGGAAAGGAAGAGAGTTGACCCAGCTCCCAGACGTCTCGCGAGCGCCCACGATGACGGACGTCGCGCGCGTCGCCGGCGTGTCCCACCAGACCGTTTCGCGGGTGCTCAGCGACCACCCGAACGTCAGCGCCAAGACCCGGGCCGCCGTGACACAGGTGATCGAACAGCTGGGGTATCGCCGCAATTCCGCAGCCCGGGCCCTGGCCACGCGCCGGACCCACACGCTGGGCGTCATCGCGGTGAACACCACTCTGCACGGGCCCGCCAGCACCGTGGCGGGAGTTCAGGAGGCGGCTCGCGACCGCGGCTATCTGACGTCCGCCGTCACGCTCCGGACGGCCACGCAGACGGCCCTCGCCGAAGCCATGCAGCACCTCGCCGGGTGGGGGGTGGAGGGGATCGTCGCCGTCACTCCCCAACGCGCCGCGGTGAAGGCACTGGCGTCGTTGGAAGCACCGTGCCCGGTGGTCACCGTGGAAGGTGGCCACACCCTGGACCTGCCAGGGGTCTCGCTGGACCAGAACCTCGGCGCCCGCCTGATCACGGAGCATCTCCTCGCCTCGGGCCACTCCACCGTGTGGCATGTCGCGGGCCCTCCCGACTGGCTCGAGAGCGAGGCCCGCACCCAGGGGTGGGAGGAGGCGCTGCGAGACGCCGGAGCCGAGGTGCCACCCCTGCTGCGCGGCGACTGGAGCCCCCTGTCGGGGTACCAGGCCGGCCAGCAGCTCGCGGGGCGGGTCCGGGCCTCAAGAGGAGGGGGAGCGGGTCTCACCGCGGTGTTCGTCGCCAACGACCAGATGGCCCTTGGTGTCCTGCGGGCCCTGCGGGAAGCGGGACTGCGCACGCCCGAGGACGTGGCGGTCGCCGGCTTCGACGACATCCCCGAGGCGGAGTTCTTCCCGCCCCCGCTGACGACGATCCGCCAGGACTTCGCCTCGCTCGGCCGCGACAGCATAGGGCTGCTCCTCGACCACATCGAGGGCCGGGCCGACGAGCCGACACACCTGGTGGTGGCGCCCGAGCTCATCGTGCGTGCCAGCACGGCCCGCAGGATCGCACCCCCCGGCGAATGACCCCCGTCCGCCCGGCCGTCAGCCCCTGCCGCGGGAGCCTGGCACCGCGGCAGGGGCTGACGGGCAGAGCGGCCGGGCGTCAGCCCGCGGCGGGGCGGCGGCCGCTCATCAGGCGTTGCAGCACGATGAACACGAGCAGCAGGGCGCCGATGACGATCCGGGTCCACCAGGAGCTGAGCGTGCCCTGGAAGTTGACCAGCGTCTGGATCGTGCCGAGGACCAGCACACCGAGAGCGGTACCCAGGACGAAGCCGGAACCTCCGGTCAGCAGCGTGCCGCCGATCACCGTGGCTGCGATCGCGTCCAGTTCCATGCCCATGGCGTGGAGGGCGTAGCCGGAGAGCGTGTAGAAGGTGAGCAGCAGGCCGCCGAGCGCGGAGCACAGGCCACTGATGCCATACACGGCGATCTTGGTGGAGCCCGCCGGCAGACCCATCAGGCGTGCGGAGGACTCGTTGCCGCCCAGCGCGTACACGTTGCGGCCGAAGCGCGTGTGGTGCAGAACGACGAAGGCGATCACGAGCACGGCCAGGGCGATGACCACGGGGATCGAGACGAACAGTCCCCCCGGGCCGTACAGCCGGGTCTGCGCGAGTCCCGCTGTGGCGGGATCGTTGATCGTGATGGATTCGGTGCTGATCGTGTAGCAGAGCCCGCGGGCGAGGAACATGCCGGCCAGGGTGACGATGAACGGCTGGATCTCGAAGGTGTGGATGATCCAGCCCATGAGCGCCCCGCTCGCGGCGCCGACCAGCAGGACCAGGGGGATGACGGCGGCCAGGGGCCAGCCGTGCGACTCGACCAGCCAGGCGGTGATCATGGTCGAGAGGGCCAGCATGGAGCCGATGGACAGATCGATGCCGCCGGTGAGGATGACGAAGGTCGCGCCGACCGCGACGACCAGGAGGAATCCGTTGTCGATCAGCAGGTTCAGCACGACTTGCGCGGAGAGGAAGCCCTCGTAGCGCACCGACCCGACGCCGAACATGACGACCAGCAGGACCGCGGTGACGATCAGCGGGATACGGGTTCGGGTGCGCGGGGAAACGGTCGCGAAGGGGCGGGTGAGTCGCGCGCCTGCGTTCGCGATGCCGGTGCTCATGCTCGTGCCTCCTGCTGCTGCGGGGTGCTGCCCGCCGTGGTGGGGGATCGGGGGGTGGTGGCCCCCCGGCGGCGTATGACCTTGGCCCGGAAGGCCGGGGACTGCACGAGGCAGACGGCGATGACGACGAAGGCCTTGAAGACGAGGGTGGTCTCGGGCGGAACGCCGAGGGTGTAGACGGTGGTGGACAGGGTCTGGATGATCAGGGCGCCCAGGACGGTTCCGCCGAGGGAGAAGCGCCCTCCGGTCAGGGCGGTGCCTCCGACGACGACGGCGAGGATCGCGTCGAGCTCGATCCACAGGCCGGCGTTGTTGCCGTCGGCGCTGGAGACGTTCGAACTGATCATCAGCCCGGCGACGGCGGCGCACAGCGCACTGAAGACGTAGACCAGGGCGAGCAGGCCGCCGGCCCGGATGCCCACCAGGCGGCTGGCGGCGGGATTGCCGCCGACGGACTCGATCAGCATGCCCAGTGCACTGCGCCGGACGGCGAAGGAGGTGAGCCCGACGAGGACGGTGGCCAGCAGGACGGCGAACGGGAGGGACAGCCAGTAGCCGCCCCCGATCAGCTTGTAGGGGGCGCTGGTCACGGTGATGATCTGGCCGTCCGTGATCAGCTGGGCGAGGCCGCGGCCGGCGACCATGAGGATCAAGGTGGCCACGATGGGCTGCACCCCCAGCCCGGACACCAGGAAGCCGTTGGCCAGGCCCAGCACGAGGGCGACCCCGAGCGCGAGGCCGACGGCCGTGAGCGTGGTGGCGACACTGCCGGGACGCGTCGCGGTGGAGATGTGCCCGCAGGCGAGCGCGCCCGCGATGGCGACGGTGGAACCCACCGAGAGGTCGATCCCGCGGGTGGCGATGACCAGGGTCATGCCGAGCGCCACCAGGATGAGGGGCGCGCCGAACCGCAGGATGTCGACGAGGCTGCCGTAGAGGTGGCCGTCGCGTACCCGGACCGAGAAGAAGTCCTGGTGGAACGCGAGGTTGCCGAGGAGCAGGGCGAGCAGGATGAGCGCGGGCCACAGCAGGCGGTGGCCGGCCAGGCGTCTCCCGATTCGGCCGGCGGCCCCGGATGTGGCGGGATGGGGGGTCATGAGTCCGTTCCGGTGGCGATGGTCGTGAGGAGGCGTTCGGGCGTGACGGTGTCGTCGTTCGCGAGGGTGGCCACCATGCGGTGGTCGCGGAGCACGGCGATGCGGTGGCTCAGGCGCAGGACCTCTTCGAGTTCGGCCGAGATGAACAGCACGGCGGTGCCTTCGCCGGCCAGGCGGGCCACGAGTTTCTGGATCTCCGCCTTGGCCCCGATGTCGATGCCCCGGGTGGGTTCGTCGAGGATCAGGAGCCGGGGCGCGGTCAGCAGCCAGCGTGCGAGGAGGACCTTCTGCTGGTTGCCGCCGCTGAGGTGGCGTACCTGCGCTTCGGGGTCGGCGGGGCGGATGTCCAGGGCCTCGATCCAGTGCCGCGCCAGTTCGTCCTGTTTCGCACGGGTCAGCGGCCTGGTCCAGCCGCGGGCGGCCTGGAGGGCGAGGATGATGTTCTCGCGGACCGTGAGCTCGCCCACCAGTCCCTCGGACTTGCGGTTCTCGGAGCAGAAGGCGATGCCCCGGGCGATGGCGTGGCGGGGGCTGCGCAGGAGTACCTTCCTGCCCTCGATGCTCACCTCTCCGGCGTCCGCGCTGTCCGCGCCGAACAGCAGGCGCGCCGCTTCGGTGCGGCCGGAGCCCAGGAGCCCGGCCAGTCCGATGACTTCGCCGGTGTGGATGTCGAGGTCGTAGGGTTCGATCGAGCCCGTGCGGGACAGCCCTCGCGCCTGGAGGAACGGCTCGCCGGCCGCCCGTTCGGCCCCCTTGCCGTGGGCACGGCCCGACAACCGGTCGAGGGTGGCCAGTTCTCCGCCGATCATGCGCTGGACGAGCGTCACAGGGGTGAGCTCACCGATGGGGTACTCGCCTTCCAGCCGGCCGTTGCGCAGGACGGTGACGCGGTCGCAGAGGTCGAAGACCTGGTCGAGGAAGTGCGTGACGAACAGGACGGCCACACCGCGGTCCCGCAGGCGCCGCACCAGGGCGAAGAGCCGGGCCACCTCCTCGCGGTCCAGGCTGGAGGTGGGTTCGTCCAGCACGAGCACCTTCGCCGAGACGTCCACCGCGCGGACGATGGCGACCAGTTGCTGCACCGCCAGGGAATGCGCGTCGAGCAGACTGGTGACGTCCAGGTCGAGATCCAGTTCCGTCAGCAGAGCGGCCGCCCGCTGCCGCATCTCGGACCAGTGGATGAGGCCGAACCGGCGTGGTTCGCGCCCGATGAGGATGTTCTCGGCGACCGAGATGTTGGGGCAGAGGTTGACCTCCTGGTACACGGTGCTGATTCCGGCCCGTTGCGCCTGCAGGGGGTCGGTGAACGCGTGGGGCCGGCCGTCGACGAGGATGGTGCCGCCGTCGGCGGGGTGGACACCGGTCAGCACCTTGATCAAGGTGGACTTACCGGCGCCGTTCTCGCCCATCAGGGCGTGCACCTCGCCGGGGAAGAGCCTCAGGGCGACTCCGTCGAGGGCGAGCACACCCGGGAACCGCTTGCGGATGCCGTGGGCTTCCAGGACCGGCCGCGGGCCGGGGGCGCCCGTGGGCGGCGGGGTGGACGGAGATGTCATCCGCCCTCCTCTCATGTGGGGGTGGAGCGGGCTGCGGTGCCGGGTTGCACGGGTCCGGCGCGATCCGGAGGGGACGGCCGGGCCGAGGCTCCCGCGGCACCGGAGCCGACGCGTCAGTACTTCCGGGACGGCAGCGCGGCCGCGGCCTTGTCCTGCGGGAACACGCCTTCCTGGGTCTCGACCCGGGCCGGCACGGTCTCGCCCGCGACGACCTTCTTGGCCAGCTCCATCAGCTGGTCACCGAGCAGCGGGTTGCACTCCACCACGACGTTGATCTTGCCCTCGGTCATCGCGACGAACGCGTCCTTGATTCCGTCCACCGAGATCACCTTGATGTCCGTACCGGGCTTCTTGCCGGACTCCTCGATGGCCTGGATGGCGCCGAGGGCCATGTCGTCGTTGTGGGCGTAGAGGACGTCGATGTCCTTCTGGGACTTCAGGAACGCCTGCATGACCTCCTTGCCCTTGGCGCGCGTGAATTCACCCGACTGCGAGGCGACGATCTTGAACTTGCCGTCGGCGCGGATGACGTCGGCGAAGCCGGCCTTGCGGTCGTTGGCAGGCGCGGAGCCCGTGGTGCCCTGGAGCTCGACGATGTTGACCGGACCCTGTTCGTTGGCGTACGCGGCGGTCAGCCACTCCCCCGCGGACTTGCCCTCCTTGACGAAGTCCGAGCCCAGGAAGGTCTTGTAGAGGGAGGTGTCCTTCGTGTCCACGGCGCGGTCGGTCAGGATGACCGGGATGCCGGCGTCCTTGGCCTCCTTCAGCACCGTGTCCCAGCCGGACTCCACGACCGGCGAGAAGGCGATCACGTCGACCTTCTGCTGGATGAAGGTGCGGATCGCCTTGATCTGGTTCTCCTGCTTCTGCTGCGCGTCGGAGAACTTGAGGTCGATCCCGGCCTTCTTCGCCGCCTCCTGGACGGACTTGGTGTTGGCGGTACGCCAGCCGCTCTCGGCGCCGACCTGGGCGAAGCCCATGGTGATCCGGCCTCCGGAGCCCGCCTTGGCCCCGGAGGCCGGGCCCGTGGCCGGGCCGCCGGAGGGGCCCTGGGTCGAGCAGGCGGTCAGCGCCGAGGAGGCGAGAAGTACGGCGGTGAGGACGAGGGCTGCTCTGCGAGCCATGACGGTGTCCTTTCGGGGTGTACGGAAGAGGCTCCGCACGGCCGTGGGTGTGGCGGGCCGGATCGGCAGGAAGGAGATGCCGTGAAGGAGAGGGAGCCGTCGCATTGTGAGCGCTAACAAGCCTGCTTCTCAACCCCTTTGCATGCGTTACCTGTCCGTTATCGCGTTAGATGCGATGCCCAGGGGAGATCGTCATGTGATCCACGCGCACCTCTTGCCTCTCGGCATTGTTAGCGCTCACACTGCATGGCATCGGGTACGGACTTCTCGACCGGCCGCCAGGATGGCGCGACGGCGACTCCGCCTGCCGGCCGCACCGTTGCCGGCTCCCACCACCCCTTCGAAGGGCATTCCGTTGACGTCACCCCACCCCCTCACGCCCACCCCCCGCTCCGAGGAGCCGGAGCAGTACACGGTCGGTGTCGACTTCGGCACCCTGTCGGGCCGCGCCGTGGTGGTGCGGGTCCGCGACGGGCACGTGCTGGCGGCGGCGGTCCACGCCTACCGGCACGGCGTCATCGACCGGCACCTGCCGCAGGGCGGTGCGCGACTGCCTCCGGACTGGGCCCTGCAACACCCCGAGGACTGGCGGGACGTACTGCGTCGCGCCGTCCCGCAGGCCCTGGCAGCGGCCGGGGTCGATCCCGCCGCGGTGATCGGCATCGCCACCGACTTCACCGCCTGCACCGTCCTGCCCACCCTGGCCGACGGGACCCCCCTCGCCGAGACGGAGCTCGCCGGACGGCCGCACGCCTGGCCCAAGTTGTGGAAGCACCACGCGGCCCAGCCGCACGCCGATCGCATCAACGCACTCGCCCACGCCCGCGGCGAGAAGTGGATCAACCGCTACGGCGGCCGGATCTCCGCGGAATGGCAGTTCGCGAAGGCCCTCCAGGTCCTGGAGGAGGATCCGCTCGTGTACGACACCTGCGCGCGGTGGATCGAGGCCGCCGACTGGATCGTGTGGCAGCTCACCGGAACCGAGTCCCGCAACGCCTGCACCGCCGGATACAAGGGCATCCACCAGGACGGCGCCTACCCGAGCGAGGAGTTCCTGGCCGCGCTGAACCCCCGGTTCGCCGACTTCGCCCGCACCCGCCTCGAATTCCCCCTGGCCGAGCTGGGCTCACGCGTGGGCTCGCTCAGTGCCGAGGCGGCGGCCTGGACCGGACTGCGCGCCGGGATCGCCGTGGCCGCCGGCAACGTCGACGCCCATGTCACCGCGGCGGCGGCCCAGGCCGTCGGGGACGGTCAGCTGCTCGCCATCATGGGCACCTCCACCTGCCACGTCGTGAACGCCCCCGTCCTGGCCGACGTCCCCGGCATCTGCGGTGTCGTGCGCGGCGGGATCGTCGAAGGAACCTACGGCTACGAGGCCGGCCAGAGCGCGGTCGGCGACGTCTTCGCCTGGGTACTGGACCAAGGCGTCCCGCCGGACTACCTCGCCGAAGCCGCCGAGCGCGGCGAGGACCTGCACACCCTGCTGACCCGGAAGGCCGCCGCCCAGCCGGTCGGCGGCCACGGACTGGTCGCCCTCGACTGGCTGGGCGGCAACCGCTCGGTCCTCGTCGACCACCGCCTCTCCGGAGTCATCGTGGGTCTGACCCTCGCGACCCGCCCCGAGGACGTCTACCGCGCGCTGCTCGAAGCCACCGCGTTCGGCACCCGCGTCATCGTGGAGGCCCTGGAAGCGGGCGGCGTACCGGTGCACGAGTTCATCGTCGCGGGCGGACTGGCCAGGAACGAGCTGCTGATGCAGATCTACTCCGACGTGCTGCGCCGTCCCGTCTCCCTCGCCGCGTCGGACCAGGGGCCCGCCCTCGGGTCGGCCATCCACGCCGCCGTGGCCGCGGGCGCGCACGGCGACGTACGGACGGCCACCGCCGTCATGGGCCGCCGACTGCCCGCCGTCTACACGCCCGACGCCTCCCGGGCCGACGCCTACGACGCCCTCTTCGCCGAATACCGGCTCCTCCACGACCACTTCGGCACCGGCGGCCTGCTGCACCGTCTGAGGAGCATCCGCGATACGACCCACCGCTATACGACCCACACCGCGAACTGACCCGCGCCGCCGTTCGTCCTCCCCGCCCGCCGCCTTCGCTGCCGTCGCGGGACGTCACCTCCAGGAGTCCCCATGCCCAGCCGAACATCTCCCGCCCAGGAAATCTGGTTCCTCACCGGCAGTCAGCGCCTGTACGGGGAGGAGACGCTGAAACAGGTCGCCGAACAGTCGCGGCAGATAGCCGCCGCGCTGGCCGACGACTCCGGCATTCCCGCACGTGTCGTGTGGAAGCCGGTGCTCACTGACGCCGACGCCATCCGCCGGATGTGCCTCGACGCGAACTCCGAGGACCGGTGCACCGGGCTCATCGCCTGGATGCACACCTTCTCGCCGGCGAAGATGTGGATCGCCGGACTGGACGCGCTGCGCAAGCCGCTGCTGCACCTGCACACCCAGGCGAACACGGCCCTGCCCTGGGACACCATCGACATGGACTTCATGAACCTCAACCAAGCGGCGCACGGGGACCGCGAGTTCGGGCATGTCCAGGCGCGCCTCGGCGTGCCCCGCAAGACCGTGGCCGGCCATGTCAGCGACCCGATGACGACCGCACGGGTCGCCGTCTGGGTGCGGGCGGCCGCCGCGCGGTCCGAACTGGCCACCCTCAAGGTCGCCCGCTTCGGCGACAACATGCGCGACGTGGCCGTCACCGAAGGGGACAAGGTGGAGGCCCAGCTCCGCCTCGGCGTCTCCGTCAACACCTACGGCGTCAACGACCTGGTGGAGGTCGTCGACAGCGCGGAGGAGAGCGAGGTGACCGCCCTCGTCGGGGAGTACGCGGACCTGTACGAGCTGGCGCCGGAGCTCCGGCCGGGAGGCGAACGGCACGCGTCACTGCGCTACGCGGCCCGCATCGAAGCCGGCCTGCGCACCTTCCTCGAATCAGGCGGCTTCAAGGCCTTCACCACCAATTTCGAGGACCTGGGCGGACTGCGCCAGCTGCCCGGCCTCGCGGTCCAGCGCCTCATGGCCCAGGGGTACGGCTTCGGAGGAGAGGGGGACTGGAAGACCGCCGTCCTGCTGCGCGCCCTCAAGGTGGCCGCCACCGGCCTCCCCGGCGGCACCTCCTTCATGGAGGACTACACCTACGACATGACCCCCGGCAACGAGCTCATCCTCGGCGCACACATGCTGGAGGTGTGCCCCACCCTCGCGGCCGCCAGGCCCAGCTGCGAGATCCACCCCCTCGGCATCGGCGGGCGGGAGGACCCGGTCCGCCTGGTCTTCGACGCCGCCCCCGGCCCGGCGGTGGTGGTCGGCCTCGCCGACCTCGGCGACCGCTTCCGTCTGATCGCCAACGACGTCGACGTAGTGGCGCCCCCACACCCGCTGCCCGCCCTGCCCGTCGCCCGCGCGGTCTGGCGGCCCCGCCCCGACCTGCGGACCTCCACCGAATCCTGGCTGACGGCCGGAGGACCGCACCACACCGTGCTCAGCACCGCCCTGACCTCCGACCACCTCGACGACCTCGCGGAAATGATCCGCCTGGAGCTGCTCCTGATCGAAGAGACCACCACCCCGAAGCAGTTCCGGCGCGATCTGCGCTGGAACCAGGCGTACCACCGGCTGGCACTGGGTCTTTGAACCGGGTGAAGCCCGGCCCGGTCCCTGGGGGGGCCGGGCGGCGTGCCGAGGCCGGGCAGGCCCGCTCGGGCTGCCCGGCCTCGTCGTACGCGGAGCCGTCCTGCGGGCGGGGCGGGCCGTTACTCGAGCAGCTCCGCGTACGCGCCCATGGCCAGGGCGATGTCCGCCTGGGCCCAGAACCGGTGGTAAGTGAAGACGGGCGCGGCGCCGCCGGCGAGGTACGCCTCGATCTTCGGCCAGGCCGGGTCGTCCTTGTAGAAGGTACGGATCGAGGCGAAGGTGGACGCGGAGTTCACCGCGTCGCCGTTCGGCATCCTGCCGGTCCACGCGCCGGGCACGTACACCGGGTCGGCGAACCGGCTGTAGTCGGCCCGCGTCTCCTGGACGCCGACGCCCAGCGGGTCCTGGTGGTGGGTCCACATGCCGTCGAGGAGGGCCTTGGCGACCCGCTCGGCCTCGGCGTTCCCGGACTTCGCGGCGTAGTAGGTCAGGGTCTTGGCGTATGCGGCGGCCACGCCCACGTCGTCGGTGTAGTCGGCGACGGTGACGTGCAGGCCCGTGTTGGCGCCGGGAGCCGACGGGTTCCAGGTGTCGGGGGCGCCGGACCAGGTGAGGGTGGAGGGGATGCGGTAGGTGCCGTCGGGGTTGATCGTGGTCTTCGACAGGGCCCAGCCGACCCACTTGTCGAGCACGGCCTTGGCACCCGCGTCGCCCGTCTGCTGGTAGAGCTCGGCGACCCGCTCCATGGACCAGGCCTGGAAGCCGAACCACTGGTTGGACGCCGGATCGTGGTAGACGGGCTTCTCGTCGTAGAAGAGGCCGTGGAAGGTGGGGGTCCCGGCCGGGGGCTGCGCGTACCGGCCCTGCCAGCTGTTGGTGGCGCCGCCCGCGACGGCGCCCTCGTCGGACTGGAGCCAGCGGTAGAACTCCAGCTGCCGGTCGAGGCTGACCGCCCAGTCCGCGGCGCCGGTCGGCGACTTGGGCTTCAGCGGGGCGTACCGGCTGAGGGCGTAGGCGGCGAGGGGGTTCTGGTAGCCGCTGTGCGCGTGGCTGGAGCCGATCCGCCAGGACCAGCCGGCCGTGGGGTCCCCCATGCCGAAGGCCAGGGGAGTGTCGGTGGCGCCGCCCCAGGCGTAGTACCAGGACAACAGGTAGTGCGCGCTGTCCTTGCCGGTGCCGGCGGGGCAGACGGTCGGGCCGACACAGTTCCCGGCCTTCTTGAAGTACTTGTCGAACATGGAGTACCGCAGGTAGTCGCCCATCTTCGCCGCCTTGGAGACGGTCGCGGTGACCTGGGCTCCCTTGCCCTGTTCCTTGGCCCAGACGTCGGCCCAGTAGGCGGCCTGGATGGCACGCGCGTCGGCGTCCGGGGCATCGGTGAACTTCCACTGCTTGGCGTAGGAGGCGTCCCCGGTGAAGAGGTCGAGGTAGCCGTTCTTGCCGCCGTAGGCGAACTTGTCGCAGGTGGGGTGCGGCACGGTCTCCCAGACCGATTCCTCGGGTCCGCGCTGGAAGGTGTTGATGTACGAGGGGCCGCTCGCGGTCGGTCCGGCGGAGCACTTTCCGGGCCCGTTGCCGTAGCCGTAGACGTTGTCGACATCCTGGAGCCAGTGCATGCCGTAGATGTCGTCCGTGCCGTACGCGCTCCTCAGCTCGCCGGCGATCGGGTCCGCGCCAGGGGCGACTCCCCCGTCGAGCCTGGCCGGGTACTGCGAGGGAAGGTCGTGCTCGGGGGCGTAGGTGGCGGGCTTGGAGGCGTTGTACGAGCCGGTCGTCGGCTGATCGGCATGGGTGGGGATCATGAACTTCTCCATGGTCTCCCAGGCGCCGTTGAACCTGGTCCAGTCCCCGGTGTTCTTCCCGTACATCGCCTGGAGCCAGATCAGATAGCTGTACGCCTCCGAGGTCGCCTCGTGGCCGTGGTCCGGTGCCTCCACGATCAGGGTCTCGACGGAGTGGTACGGGATGCCCTCGGGCGAGAAGTACCCGTTGGCGGGATTGGTGATCTTCCCGTGGAGGTCGAGGAAGCGGGCGTCGTACGTGGAACCCGCGGCCAGCTCGGCGACCGTCACCTCGGCCTTCGCGTGGCCGGGGGCCGTCGCGGTGAAGACGGCGGAGCCGCTGCCGTCGGCCCCGGCGGTGACGGTCACCTTCTGGGCGGTGTTCCAGTTCGCCGGGGTGAAGGTGAGCTCGGCGGGCGACGCGGCCAGGTCGGTGTTGCCGGAGGTGCGGGCCACGCCCACCGTGACGTTCGCGGCCGGCTGCCGGGAGAGCTTCAGGTCGAACGTGCCCGTCTCGCCCCGGCGCACGGAGAGCTGTGCGGGGGCGGCGACGAGCGCGGGGCCCGCGGCGACGGTGATGCCGACGGGGGCCGACTCGGCGGAGGCGCCGAGGCTGTCGTAGGCCTTGGCGTAAAGGGAGTGGGCGCCGGCGGGGAGGCCGGCGTCCGAGAAGGTGAAGGGCGCGGTGGTGTCCGTGCCGAGGAGCGTGGTGTCGCTGTAGAACTCGACCTTGCCGATGGTGGCGCCGTCGGCCGCGGCGGCGGTGGCGGCGAGGGGGACGGGAGTGCCCGCCGTGTAGACGGCGCCGGCGGTGGGGCTGGTCAGGACGGCGACCGGGGGCTGGTGGGCTCCGGTGCACCGGGTGCCGTTGACGGCGAAGGAGGCGGGTGCGGCGTTGGTCCCGCTGTAGGCGAACTGGGCGCCGGCCGTGACGGCCGCGCCGGCGGCGACGGTCCTGTTCCAGTCCGGTGCCGCGACGCGGACGGTCTTGCCGGACTGGGTCCAGGAGCCGTTCCAGCCGCTGGTCAGCCGCTGGTCGCCGGAGTAGTCGTAGGTCAGGGTCCAGCCGTCGAGTGCGGTCGCGGACCGGTTGGTGAGGGTGAGCTCCACGGTGAAGCCCGAGCCCCAGTCGTTGGTCTTGTAGTCGACGCCGCACTGTACTTCCGCGGCCGCGGCGCTGCCCGCGCCGGCCGCGGCGAGGCCCAGGGGAAGGCAGAGGGACAGGGCCGTGGCCGACGCGATCAGGAATCTGCGTCGTCCTCGGGATCCGGGAGGGGGATGTGCCGACATGCCGAAGTTCTCCTCGCGGCTCGGGGAGACGGATGGGGCAGGACGATCGTGCACAAGCCTTGAACCAGTGGGAGCGCTCCCACTGTGCAGACGGGGCACGATGACGTCAAGACGCGTGAAGAGTCGAAAGCATTTCGCTGAGGAATTTACTCAACCCCTCTTTTTCTTTGCCCTCTTTGACGCTACGGTCTGGCCGAACCAGTGGGAGCGCTTCCATCCGTCGTCACCCCTGCGCCAGTCAGCGCTGCTCGGCGGATCCTTCCCGTCCCCGGCACGGTCCGCAGGGACCTGAGCCGGTGGCTCGCCGACTCCCCGCTCTCGCCCCGGTCGCGCTCCGGGCCCTTCCGTGGCCTGTTCCGACGAGCGCGCTCTCCCCGTACGAACGGAACGCCCACCCCCCATCGGCACCAGGCACCACGACCGCCTGCGCGCCCTGACCGGAAAGGCACCCCGCGAAATGAGCCGCATCATCCCCCGCACCGCGTTACTGGCGGCCCTCAGTCTCGTCACCGCCGCCGGCGCCACCGCCACCGTGTTCGGTACCTCCGCCGGCGCCGCCACCGCCGGCTGCAAGGTCGAATACCAGATCACGAACCAGTGGGGCACCGGGTTCGGCGCCAACGTGGTCGTCACCAACACCGGTGACCCCCTCGCCGCCTGGACCCTGGAGTGGTCCTACGCGAACGGCCAGCAGGTCACCCAGGGCTGGAACGCCGCGATCACCCAGTCGGGGGCGGCCGTGACGGCCAAGAGCCTCTCGTACAACGGGTCGCTGGCCACCGGTGGTTCCACGTCCTTCGGGTTCAACGGCTCCCACAGCGGCACGAACGCCGTGCCCGCGACGTTCAAGCTCAACGGCGTCACCTGCAACGGTGCCACCGAGCCGACCCAGCCCCCCACCACACCGCCGACGACACCGCCCACGACGCCTCCGCCCTCGGGCGGCAGGGCCGACAACCCCTACGCCGGCGCCAAGATGTACGTGAATCCCGAGTGGTCCGCCAAGGCGGCCGCCGAGCCGGGCGGCACGAGGGTGTCGAACCAGCCCACCGCTGTCTGGCTGGACCGGATCGCCCTCGTCACCGGCACGAGCGGCACGATGGGGCTGCGCGACCACCTCGACGCGGCCCTGAGGCAGAAGGGCAGCGGCGAACTGGTCGTCCAGCTGGTGATCTACAACCTGCCGGGACGGGACTGCTCCGCGCTCGCCTCCAACGGCGAACTGGGCCCGACCGAGATCGACAAGTACAAGACGCAGTACATCGACCCGATCGCCGCGATCCTCGCCGACCCCAAGTACGCCGGCCTGCGGATCGTCACCACCGTCGAGATCGACTCGCTGCCGAACCTCGTCACCAACGTCTCGGGGCGCCCGACGGCCACCCCCGCCTGCGACGTCATGAAGACCAACGGCAACTACATCAAGGGCGTCGGCTACGCACTGAACAAGCTGGGCTCGATCCCCAACGTCTACAACTACGTCGACGCGGGCCACCACGGCTGGCTCGGCTGGGACGACAACTTCGGCGCGTCCGCGGAGATGTTCAAGCAGGCCGCGACCGCCGAGGGATCCACGCTCTCCAAGGTGCACGGCTTCATCGTCAACACGGCCAACTACAGCGCGCTGAAGGAGGACCACTTCACGATCGACGACTCCGTCAACGGCACCCCCGTACGCCAGTCGAAGTGGGTCGACTGGAACCGCTACACCGACGAGCTGTCCTACGCCCAGGCCATGCGCACCAAGCTGGTCTCCCTGGGCTTCGACTCCGGCATCGGCATGCTCATCGACACCTCCCGCAACGGCTGGGGCGGCACGGCGCGCCCGACCGGACCCGGCGCGGCGACCAGCGTGGACTCCTACGTCAACGGCGGCCGCTACGACCGGCGCATCCACCTCGGCAACTGGTGCAACCAGGCGGGAGCCGGGCTCGGTGAACGGCCGCAGGCGGCACCGGCACCCGGCATCGACGCCTACGTGTGGATCAAGCCTCCGGGCGAGTCGGACGGGGCGAGCAAGGAGATCCCGAACAACGAGGGCAAGGGCTTCGACCGGATGTGCGACCCCACCTACACGGGCAACGTCCGCAACGGCTACAGCATGTCGGGCTCGCTCCCGGACGCACCGCTCGCGGGACAGTGGTTCTCCGCCCAGTTCCAGGAACTCATGAAGAACGCCTACCCGGCCCTGTGACCCGCCGCTGCTGAAGGACCGGGAGCCGTACGGAGCCGCCCGGCTTCCGTACGGCTCCCGGCCGTGCCGCGCTCAGGCCTCAGCACCAGTCGGTACCGGGGCATAGCGCCGGCCGCTCAGGAGGAATCCCGCACGATCAGCTCCGTGGGAAGGACCCGCCGCTGCTCCTCCCCCGCCGCGGGACCGGCTCCGGGACCCTCCGCGATCTTCCGGAGCAGCAGCCGGGTCATCGTACGGCCCATCTCCTCGATCGGCTGGCGCACGCTCGTCAGGGGCGGGTCCATCAGGCGCGCCACCACCGAGTCGTCGACGCCGACGAGGGCCACGTCCTCGGGGACCCGCCGCCCGGCCTCGCGCAGCACCCCGCGTGCGCCGGCCGCCATCACGTCGGAAGCGGCGAAGACCGCGTCCAGGCCGGGGGCGCGCTCCAGCAGTTCGCGCATCGCCAGCCTGCCGCCCTCCTCGGTGAAGTCCGCGGTCGCCACGAGCGCCTCGTCGGGGGCGATCCCGGCCTCGGCGAGACCCGCACGGTAGCCTCCGAGACGGGCGCGGGCCACGTACATGTCGAGCGGGCCGCTGATGGTCGCGATCCGGCCGCGGCCCCGGCCCACCAGGTGGGCGACGGCCGCGCGTCCGGCTCCGATGTTGTCGGAGTCCACGTAGTCGACGGGTTCGGCCTCGGAGCGCCGGCCGTTCATGACGACCGGCAGCCCCAGCCGTGCCACCCGGTCGGGCAAGGGATCGTCTCCGTGGACGGATGCCAGCAGTACGCCGTCGACCCGCTGGGCGGCCAGGTACTGTTCGAAACGCCGCCGCTCCGCCTCGGTCCGGACGAGGGTGAGCAGCAACTGCTTGTCGGCCTGGGCGAGTTCGGCGCTGACCCCGCGGATCAGGTCCAGGAAGTACGGCTCCGAGAACAGCCGCGCCTCGGTCTCCGGGATGACCAGTGCGACCGCGTCGGTCCGGCTGCCGGCCAGCGCCCTGGCCGCCTGGTTGGGCACGTACCCGAGCTCGGCGACCGCACGGGCGACGGCTTGTCTGGCCTGCTCGCTCACCCTCGGCGAGCCGTTGATGACCCGGGACACCGTGCCCCGTCCGACGCCGGCCAGGGCCGCGACCTCTTCCAGGGTGGGCCTGCCGTTCCGCCGTCCGCTCACGCCTCTCGAACTCCCCTCGTGCATCGCACTCCGCGTCGCGCGGCACACCTTACGCTGATGAGCCTCGTGGGAGCGCTCCCACACTACCTTTGATTCCCTGAACACGCCACGCCGGCATTACTACCCCGGGGCCTACGCCCGAGGACTGGGTGGCGGTCGCACCCAGGAGGCCCTCACCCAAGGAATCCGTGTTCAACTCTTGACACCCATACCCGCCAGGCAGCAACCTTCCGGCAGCGATGTGGGAGCGCTCCCATCCTGGGTGCGACAACGGCCTTCGCTTCGGGTCCGCGCGGGTCCTCGCCGAGCCGCGAACAGCCGCCGGACCTCCTGGCGCACAACGAGCACCACCTTGGACGAGGAGAGTGGAATGCGCACTTCCAGCAGACGTGGTCGCGGCCGCCGCACCGCGAGCAACGCGCTCGTCGCGGCCGTCGCCGTGGTGACCGGCACGGCCCTGCTCACCGGTTGCGGAGGCGGTGACGGCGAGGGCGCCGGCGCGGACGGGGGCCGGCAGATCAAGCTGCGGATCGCGACCTTCGGCTCCTTCGGCTACGACAATGCCACCGGGGCGAAGCTTTACGCCGAGTACGAGAAGTCCCACCCCGGCATCAAGATCGAGGAATCGAACGTCGCGGACGGCCAGAAGTACTGGGACACGCTCAAGCTGCGCCTCTCCCGCGACAGCGGCCTCGCGGACATCCAGGCCCTGGAGGTGGGGTACATCGCCGAGGCGACCGGCCCCGCGATGGCGGACAAGTGGGCCGATCTGGGCAAGACGGGCGGCGCGGACCTCGGCGCGTTCCTCGACTGGAAGGTCAGGCAGGCCACCACGGGCGACGGTAAGGTCATCGGGCTCGGCACGGACATCGGCCCGATGGCCATCTGCTACAACAAGGACCTCTTCGCCCAGGCCAAGCTGCCGACCGAGCGCTCGGAGGTGGCCCGGCTCTGGGCGGGCGACTGGGCGAAGTTCATAGCGGCCGGGGAGACGTACAAGAAGAACGCCCCCGCCGGAACCGCCTTCCACGACTCCGCCAGCGGGCTGTTCAACGCGGTGATCGCCAGCGAGCCCGTGCAGTACGCCAACACCAAGGGCGAGCTGGACTACGAGAACAGCCCGGGCGTGAAGAAGGCCTGGGACACCGCCGTGGCGGCGGCGCAGGGCGAACTGACCGCCAGGCTGCGCCAGTTCGACGAGAAGGGCACATGGAACGCGGCCTTCAAGAACTCGAGGTTCGCCACCGTCGCCTGCCCCAGCTGGATGACGGGCATCATCAAGGAACAGGCGGGCCCGGAGAACCAGGGGAAGTGGGACATCGCCGCGCCGCCCGTGGCCGGGAACTGGGGCGGCTCCTTCCTCGCCGTGCCGAAGTCGGGCAAGCACGTCAAGGAGGCGGCCGAACTCGCCGCCTGGCTCACCGCTCCGGCCCAGCACGCGAAGGTCTTCGGCGTGAACGGCAACATCCCGTCCTCCAAGGACACCCTCGCCTCCCCCACCGTCCAGGACGCCAAGCTGCCGTACTTCGGTGACACCCCGGTCGGCAAGATCTACTCGCAGGCCGCGGCCGGCATCACGCCCGCCCCGATCAGCCGCTGGGACGGCCAGGTGAAGACCTTCCTCACCGACAACGGCATCCTCGACATCGAGCAGCGCGGCACCGACCCGGCGAAGGCCTGGGAGAACGTCAGGAAGCTGGTCACCGACAAGATCGACCGCTAGCGGGGGCGGTGTGACGGCCCGCCGCCACCGCCGCCTCCCCGCGGGTGAGGCGGGCCGTCGATCACCGGCACCACCGCATCACGGCACGCATCGACCTGGAAGGAAGCCCTCGTGGCCACCTCCGTACGGGCGGCGGGCGACGGCTCCGCGCCGCCCGCCGCACAAGCCCCGGGCTCCGGCGCCGGCCCGGGCTCCCACGGGCAGCGGCCCTCCGGCCGCACCGGTTGGCGCAGCACTCTGTACCGCCTCGATCTGAAGGCGGTCCCGTACGTCTTCGTCGCCCCCTTCTTCCTCACCTTCGCCGCCTTCGGACTCTTCCCCCTGATCTACACGGGCTGGCTCTCGCTCCACCGGGTCGAGCTCGGCGGCGACGCCCAGTGGAAGGGGCTGGAGAACTACAGTTCCCTGGCGACCAGCGAGTTCTTCTGGAACGCGCTGGCCAACACCTTCACCATCGGTCTGATCTCGACCGTTCCCCAGCTGCTGATGGCCCTGGGCCTGGCCCACCTGCTCAACTACCGGCTCCGCGGCCGCGGTTTCTTCCGGGTCGCGGTCCTCGCCCCGTACGCCACCTCCATCGCGGCGGCCACGCTCGTCTTCGCCCAGCTCTTCAACACCGACTACGGTCTGATCAACACGGTCCTGGGCTGGGCCGGCTTCGCACCGGTCGACTGGGAGTCCTCCAAGTGGCCCGCGCAGATCGCGATTTCGACGATCGTAACCTGGCGCTGGACGGGCTACAACGCGCTCATCTACCTGGCGGCGATGCAGGCCGTACCGCAGGACCTCTACGAGGCCGCGGCGTTGGACGGGGCTTCGCGCTGGCGCCAGTTCGTCAGCGTGACCGTCCCTTCCATCCGGCCGACGATCCTCTTCACCGCCGTCGTCTCGACCATCGGCGCCACCCAGCTGTTCGGGGAGCCGCTGCTCTTCGGCGGCAGCGTGGGGATCAGCGGCGGCAGCGGCAACCAATTCCAGACCCTGAGCCTGCTCATGTACGAGAAGGGCTGGGTGACCGGCGCGTTGGGCCAGGCCTCCGCCCTCGCCTGGGTCATGCTCCTGCTCCTCCTGCTCATCGGCGGCCTCCAGACCCTGATCTCGCGCTCGAACCGCAACCGCGACCGCGACCGCGCCGGCCGCCGGCGCACGAAGGCGGGGAGCTGAACCCATGGCCCGCACACTCGACACGACCACGACCACGACCACGTCCGGGGCGCCGCGCGCCAGGCGTCTTCGCCCGTCGGCCGGCCGTCAGCACCACGCCGGACCGCTGACCTACGTCCTGCTGGGTCTGGCCGCCCTGGTCTCCCTCTTCCCGCTCTACTGGAATCTCGTCGCCGCTTCCCACACGGGCGAGCGCGTGGTGAAGGCCCCGGCGCCGCTGCTGCCCGGCCCCCGGCTGCTCGACAACCTCTCCTTCGCCTGGAACCAGGTCGACATGGGCGAGGCGCTGGTCAACACGACGATCGTGGCCGGCCTGGTGGCCCTGTCCACCGTCCTGTTCTCCACCCTGGCCGGATTCGCCTTCGCCAAACTGCCCTTCAAGGGCCGGGGTGCCCTGCTGGCGCTCGTGGTGGCCACCATGACCATCCCGCCGCAGCTCAGCGTGATCCCGCTCTACCAGATCGTCACGGACCTCGGGTGGGTCGATCAGCTCCAGTCGGTCGTCCTGCCCTCGCTGGTCGCCGCCTTCGGGGTGTTCTTCATGCGCCAGTACCTCATCGAGGCACTCCCGGTGGAGCTGGTGGAGGCGGCCAGGATGGACGGCGCGCACAGCCTCCGCATCATCTGGCACGTGGTGTTCCCCGTGGCACGGCCGGCGATGGCGGTCCTCGGGATGCTCGTCTTCGTCCAGGCCTGGAACGACTTCTTCTGGCCGTTCATCGCGCTGACCCCCGACGGCAACCCGACGCTGCAGGTCGCCCTGGCCGGCCTCGGAGCGGGAAACCACACCGTCGACCAGGCCGTCGTGCTGACCGGCGCCCTCATCTCCACGCTGCCGCTGCTGCTGGTCTTCGCCGTCCTCGGCAAGCACATCGTGGGCGGCATCACCGCCGGCGCCGTCAAGGACTGACGGCGTCCTTCGCACGACGGCCGGCCGCCGGCCCCCTCTTCCAGCACCGCCCGTCCGGTACGACCTCCTCCGATCCAGCGTTGGGAGCGTTCTCCTATGACCGTGCCCGAGACCCGGCCACTGACCACCACCCGCACCTTCCCGTCCGGTTTCCTGTGGGGCACGGCCACCGCCGCGTACCAGATCGAGGGAGCCGCCCGTGAGGGCGGCCGGACCCCGTCCATCTGGGACACCTTCTCGCACACCCCCGGCAAGGTCTTCGCAGGCCACACCGGTGACGTGGCCGTGGACCACTACCACCGGTTCCCCGAGGACGTCCGCCTCATGTCCGAACTCGGCCTGGGGGCCTACCGGTTCTCCGTTTCCTGGTCACGCGTACAGCCGACCGGCCGGGGACCCGCCGTCCAGAAGGGGCTGGACTTCTACCGCCGGCTCGTCGACGAACTGCTCGCCGCGGGCATCGAGCCGGCGCTCACGCTCTACCACTGGGACCTGCCCCAGGACCTGGAGGACGCGGGGGGCTGGCCGGAGCGCGTGACCGCCGAGCGGTTCGCCGCGTACGCGGGCCTCGTGACCGATGCCCTGGGAGACCGGGTGAAGCGCTGGACGACGCTCAACGAGCCCTGGTGCAGCGCGTTCCTCGGCTACGGCTCCGGCGTCCACGCCCCGGGACGGACCGACCCGGTCGCCGCCCTGCGCGCGGCCCACCACCTCAACCTGGGTCACGGCCTCGCCGTCCAGGTCCTGCGGTCTTCGCTGCCCGGCGACGCTCAGATCGCGGTCTCCCTCAACCTGCACGAGGTCCGCCCCCTGACCCCGTCGGCCGAGGACTGGGAGGCGGCCCGCCGCATCGACGCCGTCGGCAACCGGATCTGGCTGGGCCCGATGCTGGAGGGCGCGTACCCCCGGGACCTGTTCGTGGACACCGCGCACCTGACCGACTGGTCCTTCGTCCGGTACGGCGACACCGCGACGATCCACCAGCCCCTGGACCTCCTCGCCGTGAACTACTACACCCCGACCGTCGTCTCGCACGTCACGGAGGGCGCCGAGCGGCCGCAGGACGACGGTCACGGCCACAGCGAGCACTCGCCCTGGCCCGGCGCGGACGACATCGCCTTCCACCAGGCGCCGGGCGAACGCACCGCGATGGGGTGGCCGGTGGATCCCGGTGCGCTCTACGACCTGCTCATCCGCACCGCCGCCCGCTATCCCGGTCTCCCCCTCGTCATCAGCGAGAACGGCGCCGCGTACGAGGACGTGGTCGGCCCCGACGGCACGGTCCACGATCCGCAGCGCGCCGCCTACGTCCACGCGCACCTCGAAGCCGTGCACCGGGCGATCACGGACGGGGTGGACGTGCGCGGCTACTTCCTCTGGTCGCTGCTCGACAACTTCGAGTGGTCCTACGGCTACGCCAAACGATTCGGCGCCGTCCACGTCGACTACGACACCCTGAAGCGGACGCCCAAATCGAGCGCGCGCTGGTACTCCCGCGTGGCCCGGACGGGACGGCTGCACGCTCCCGGCGACGCGTAGCCCCACCCGGCAGCCGGGACGGGTGCCTCGGTGCCGGCCTCGGCGGCTCATACGGCCCGGCGAACGGGCAGGCGGGTGGGGTCGGCGATGATCCGCTGGACGGTCGACCACGCCGCGCCCAGGACCGGTCCGCGGCGCCCCAGGGCGGAGGGGCGCACCGCCTCCGGGTTCCAGGGCCGGACCGTGACCCGGGCGGCCAGTTCTGCGCGTATCGGCGGGAGGAGCCAGTCGGCGAGTTCGGCGTAGGCGCCGCCCAGGACGAGGCCGTCGGGGTCGATCAGGTTCACCGCGGAGACGAGGGCGAGGCCCAGGGCCCGTCCGGCGCGGTCCAGGGCGCGCAGGGTCGCCGCGTCCCCGGCGGCCGCCCGCTCGGCCAGCAGCGCCACGGGGTCGCCGACGTCCGCGAGCCCGGCCTCGCGCAGTACGGCTGCTTCACCCGCGTACTGCTCCAGGCAGCCGCGCGCCCCGCAGGCGCAGCGGGCGCCCTCCGGGTGGACGGGCAGGTGGCCGAGTTCGCCCGCGAAGCCGCGTGCGCCCCGGAACAGCTGCCCGCCGATGACGAGTGCGGCGCCGATTCCTGCCTCGGCGGAGACGTGGACGAAGGTATCGGCGGGGTGGCCCCGGTGCCACTGCTCGGCGAGCGCGCCGAGGTTGGCCTCGTTCTCCGGCTCGGGCACGGTGTCGGGGTCGGGCCAGTGGTCGGCGGGGCGGACCGCCTGCCAGCCGAGGTTGGGGGCGTTGGCGACCAGTCCGCCGGGCGCGTTCGGCACCACCCCCGGCACGGCCAGCACGCGGCCCTCGACGCGCAGGCCGAGAGCGGCGGCCTCGGACTCCGCGTCGGCGCCCAGCGTGGCGGCCTCCGCCAGCACCTGCGCGGCCGGCCGGCCGGCGTTGGCCCGCTCCGCCCGGCGCCACACGCGGGGTTCGCCGCGCAGGTCCACGACGCAGGCGGCGAGATGGGTGACGCCGATCTCCAGGCCGAGGCCCGCGGGTCCCCGGTCGTTCAGGGCCAGTGCCCGTCCGGGGCGGCCGACGCGTCCGCTGGGGGCGGTCTGCGTCTCGGTCAGCGCGGCGCGGCCGATGAGCTCGTCGACCAGGGAGGAGACGGCCGGCCTGGTCAGGCCGGTCTGTCCGGCGACGTCGGCCCGGGAGAGCGGGCCGTGTGCGGCGATCGCGCCGATCACCGCTGCGAGGTTCTGCCGGCGCATCCCCTGCTGCGAGGCGGGCGCGGTCTCCACTCCGGCGCCCGTCCTGCCGATGGCGGTCATCGCCCCCGTCCCTCCTGTCGTTGTTCCGGCGGGACCTCCTGCAGGGCCCGTGCCCGCCGCAGGGTATCGGTGATCCGTTCGAGCGTGTCGTCGTCACGGGGAACGGGCGCGAGCACCCGGCCCTCGGCGGTCCGCCAGCGCCGGGCCACGGCGTCGGCGGGCTCACCGGTGAGCAGGGCGGCGGCCTGCGCGGCGGCCCCGAGCGCGACGAGTTCCCGGGCCTCGGGCACCTGAACGGCTCGGCCGGACAGCCGCAGGACCGTGTGCTGCCAGGCCCTGCCTCTGGCTCCGCCGCCGATCAGCAGCAGTGGTTCGTCGGGGGCGGGGGTCTCCCCTCCGGCACGCAGTACGTCGTCCAGGGCCGCGAGCAGGGCGTGGGCGGCGCCGTCGTAGGCGGCCTGGAGCAGCTGTCCCGGTGTGGTGTCGTGGCGCAGGCCGTGGACCAGACCGGAAGCACCCGGGAGGTCGGGGGTGCGTTCGCCGTCGAGGTAGGGAAGCACCACCACCGTGCCGCCCGCCTCGACGTCCTCGCGGTCGCGGCCGGTGAGGGCGGCGAAGCGGTCGACGGCGAGGGTGCAGTTGAGCGTGCAGGCGAGCGGCAGCCAGCCGCCGAGGGCATCGGCGAAGCCGGCGACGGTTCCGCTCGGGTCGGCGGGCCGGGTCCGGCCGACGGCGTAGACGGTGCCGGAGGTACCGAGGCTCAGTACCGGGCGTCCGGGGGTCAGGCCCAGCCCGAGGGCGGCGGCCATGTTGTCACCGGTCCCGGTGGCCACGAGCGCGCCCTCGCGCAGGGGCATCCCGGCTCGGACGAGGCCCGCCCGCGCGCCCGGCGGGAGGACCTGCGGCAGCAGCCCGGGGTGGAGGCCGATCCGGCCCAGAACGTCCCGGTCGTAGCCGTCCGGGCCCCACCATCCGGTTCCCGAGGCGTCACCGCGGTCCGTCACCGCCTCACCGGTCAGCCGCTCCGTCAGGAAGTCGTGGGGAAGCCGGACGGCCGCGACACGGTCGGCGGCGGCACGCTCGTTCGCTTGCAGCCAGGCCCATTTGGCGGCCGTGAAGGCGGCCGTCGGGACGCTTCCGGTGCGGCGGGCGAGCTCTGCGGGGCCGAACGCGGCTGCGAGTCCGGCGGCCTGCGGGGCCGAGCGGACGTCGTTCCACAGCAGTGCCGGGCGCACCGGCCGGCCGGCCGTGTCGAGGGTGACCAGGCCGTGCTGCTGGCCGGCGATCGAGCAGGCGGAGGCCCGGTCCGCCCAGCCGGTGGCCGCCGTGGCCTCGCCGAGCGCCCGCCACCACTGTTCGGGGTCGCTCTCGCGTCCGGGGCCCGCGCTGACGGTGTGCGCGGCGCGGCCCTCGCCCAGGACGGCGCCGGTCTCCAGGTCGACGGCGAGTGCCTTGGTGGACTGGGTCGAGCTGTCGACACCGATCACGACACGCTGTGCGGACATGGGGTCCCTCCGGTGGGGTTCCTTCTGGCGTCTCGGCATACTAATTTGTTTTTCGCCCTTACAAATAGACCTCGGCCCGATCCGGAGCGCCTCATGACCAGCGACCCGCTCGTCCCCACCCCCGCGCACAGGTTCACCTTCGGCCTGTGGACCGTCGGCTGGCAGGGGCGGGACCCCTTCGGCGACGCCACCCGGCCCGCCCTCGACCCGGTCGAGACCGTGCAGCGGCTGGCCGAACTCGGCGCCTACGGGGTCACGTTCCACGACGACGACCTCATCCCCTTCGCCACCGGCGACGCCGCCCGCGAACAGGCGGTCAAGCGCTTCCGCACCGCACTCGACACGGCCGGGCTGAAGGTGCCGATGGCCACCACCAACCTCTTCACCCACCCGGTGTTCAAGGACGGCGCGTTCACCGCCAACGACCGGGACGTACGCCGCTACGCGCTGCGCAAGACGATCCGCAACATCGACCTGGCCGTCGAACTCGGCGCCTCGGTCTACGTCGCCTGGGGCGGCCGCGAGGGCTCGGAGTCGGGCGCGGCCAAGGACGTGCGCACGGCCCTCGACCGGCTGAAGGAGGCCTTCGACCTGCTGGGCGAGTACGTCGAGGAGCAGGGGTACGACCTTCGCTTCGCGATCGAACCCAAGCCCAACGAGCCGCGCGGCGACATCCTGCTGCCCACCATCGGCCACGCCCTCGCGTTCATCGACGCACTGGAGCGGCCCGAGCGGGTCGGCCTCAACCCGGAGGTCGGCCACGAGCAGATGGCCGGGCTGAACTTCCCGCACGGCATCGCCCAGGCCCTGTGGCACGGCAAGCTGTTCCACATCGACCTCAACGGCCAGTCCGGCATCAAGTACGACCAGGACCTGCGCTTCGGCGCGGGCGACCTGCGCCAGGCCTTCTGGCTGGTCGACCTGCTGGAGTCGGCGGGCTACGACGGCCCCCGCCACTTCGACTTCAAGCCGCCGCGCACGGAGGACTCCGCCGGCGTCTGGGCCTCGGCGGCCGCCTGCATGCGCAACTACCTGCTCCTGGCGGAGCGCTCGCGCGCCTTCCGCGCCGATCCGGAGGTCGGGGCCGCGCTCACCGCCTCCCGACTGCCCGAACTCGCCCTCCCCACCGCCGAGGACGGCCTGGCCGGGCTCCTGGCCGACCGGTCCGTCTTCGAAGAGTTCGACGTCGATGCCGCCGCCCGCCGCGGCATGGCCTTCGAACACCTGGACCAGCTCGCCCTCGAACACCTCCTCGGCGCCCGCTGACCCGGAGTCCCCGTGAGCCGGGCCGTGACGTGCACGGCCCGGCTCCGGGCCCTCACAGAGAAGGGAAATGTTAGCGCTAACAACATCTCCCCCGAGCCACTGAAGCCATCACCCGGAGGATCAGCGCACCCCAGCGCACCCGACCCTGAGGCGCACCGCAGGGAAGGGCAGCCCCCTGCACCGCAGTTGCCCGACACGATGATCCGTACAGACCCTTGACGGCGCACTTGTGAGCGTTAACACTCAGGATCGCCAGGCCGGAGCCGCTGCACATCCGCCTTCGCACCGTGCGAGGACGCGACACCCGGCCGACTCCGCTCGACCGCTTCCGGTTCTCCCAGCCGGAGCGCACCGTGCCGGTCGCGGAACATCACTGGAGGAACTGTGCGGAAGCTTTCAGCGGGACTTGTCGCCCTCGGCCTGACGCTGTCGCTGGCAGCCTGCGGCCAGAGCGCCAACGGAGCAGGCGACGGAGCGGGCGGCGAAGGGGGCGCCAAAGGCGGCCTCATCGGCATCGCGATGCCGACCAAGTCGTCGGAGCGCTGGATCAACGACGGCAACAACATGGTCAAGGAGTTCCAGGCCAAGGGCTACAAGACCGACCTCCAGTACGGCGACAACGTCGTGGAGAACCAGGTCTCGCAGGTGGAGAACATGATCACCAAGGGAGCCAGGCTGCTGGTGATCGCCGCCATCGACGGTTCCTCGCTCACCAACGTGCTGCAGCGGGCCGCCGACGCCCACGTCCCCGTCATCTCCTACGACCGGCTGATCCGCGGCACCGGGAACGTCGACTACTACGCGACCTTCGACAACTACAAGGTCGGCGTCCTCCAGGGCAGCTACATCGTCGACAAGCTCGGCCTCAAGGACGGCAAGGGCCCCTTCAACATCGAGCTGTTCGCCGGCTCACCGGACGACAACAACGCCGCGTTCTTCTACAACGGCGCGATGAGCGTCCTCCAGCCGTACATCGACGACAAGAAGCTGGTCGTGCAGAGCGGCCAGACCTCCCTCGCCCAGATCGCCACACTGCGCTGGGACGGTGGTCTGGCCCAGTCCCGGATGGACAACCTGCTGAGCAAGTCGTACACCGCCGCCCGCGTCGACGCCGTGCTCTCGCCGTACGACGGGATCTCGATCGGCATCATCTCCTCGCTCAAGGGCGTCGGCTACGGCGCGGGCCGGCCCCTGCCCGTCGTCACGGGCCAGGACGGCGAGCTGGCCTCGGTGAAGTCGATCATCGCGGGCGAGCAGACCCAGACCGTCTACAAGGACACCCGCCAACTGGCCAAGGCCGCGGTCCAGATGGGCGACGCCCTGCTGACCGGCGGCAAGCCCGAGGTCAACGACACCCGTCAGTACCACAACGGCGTCAAGATCGTACCGGCGCAGCTGCTCCAGCCGGTCAGCGTCGACAAGGAGAACTACCGGAAGGTCCTGGTGGACAGCGGCCAGTACACCGCGGACCAGCTCAAGTAGCCGACGGGCCCGGCCGACGGGTCCGGCGACGCCGAACCGGCGGTGCGCAGTCCGGGAGACCACCCGGCACCGCACCGCCCCGACGATACGGATGCACAACCATGGCCCGACCCGTTCTCGAGATGCGGTCGATCAGCAAGACGTTTCCCGGTGTCAAGGCCCTCTCCGAGGTCAACCTGACGGTCGCCGCCGGCGAGGTGCACGCCGTCTGCGGTGAGAACGGCGCCGGCAAGTCCACCCTGATGAAGGTGCTCAGCGGGGTCTATCCCCACGGCGGCTACGAGGGCGAGATCTACTTCGAGGGCGAACCCTGCCGGTTCCGGGACATCCGGGCCAGCGAGCAGCGCGGCATCGTGATCATCCACCAGGAACTCGCGCTGGTGCCCTACCTGTCCATCGCCGAGAACATCTTCCTCGGCAACGAGCACGCCAGCCGGGGCGTCATCAGCTGGCACCGGACCCTGACCCACGCCGCCGACCTGATCCGGCAGGTCGGACTCGACGAGAGTCCGCACACCAGGATCGCCGATCTCGGCGTGGGCAAACAGCAGTTGGTGGAGATCGCCAAGGCGCTCGCCAAGAAGGTCAAGCTGCTCATCCTGGACGAGCCGACGGCCGCCCTGAACGACGAGGACAGCCGCAAGCTGCTCGACCTGATCCTCGAACTCAAGGCCCGGGGCATCTCCTGCATCCTCATCTCGCACAAGCTGAACGAGATCGCCCGGGTCGCCGACGCCGTCACCATCCTGCGCGACGGGCGGACCATCGAGACCCTCGCGATCGGTCCCGAGGGCGTCTCCGAGGAGCGGATCATCCGTGGCATGGTGGGCCGCGACCTGGAACACCGCTATCCGGAGCGCACCCCGGCGGTCGGCGAAGTCGCCTTCGCGATCGAGGACTGGAGCGTGCGGCACCCGATCGACCACCGGCGCAAGGTGGTCGACGGCGTCTCGCTGAACGTCCGCCGAGGTGAGATCGTCGGCATCGCCGGCCTCATGGGCGCCGGCCGCACCGAACTGGCCATGAGCGTCTTCGGCCGCTCCTACGGGCGCTGGACCGGCGGCCGGGTGCGGCTGGACGGCCGCGAGATCCGTACCCGGACGGTGCCGGAGGCCATCGGACACGGCATCGCGTACGTGACCGAGGACCGCAAGCAGCTCGGCCTCAACCTCAACGACGACATCAGCCGGAACATCTCGCTGAGCGCCCTCGGCAAGGTCGCCCGGCGCGGATGGGTCGACCGGCACGAGGAGGCACGGATCGCCGAATCGTTCCGGCGGTCCCTGAACATCAAGGCCCCCTCGGTGTTCGCGGAGACCGGCAAGCTCAGCGGCGGCAACCAGCAGAAGGTCGTCCTCAGCAAGTGGATCTTCGCCGAGCCGGAGGTACTGATCCTCGACGAGCCCACCCGGGGCATCGACATCGGCGCCAAGGCGGAGATCTACACCGTCATCGCCGAACTCGCCGCCCAGGGCAAGGCGGTGCTCGTCATCTCCTCGGAACTCCCCGAACTCCTGGGCCTGTGCGACCGGATCTACACCATGGCCGCCGGCCGGATCACCGGTGAGGTGAACCGTGCGGAAGCCACCCAGGAATCCCTCATGCGGCTCATGACCATGAGTGCGGCATCCCCCGACAAGCAGGTGTGAGGCATGGCCCAGACCAAGACCACCCCGGACTCCGCGCCCAGCACGCCGAGGACCGGCCAACGGCCTTCGGCCGGTGCCGTACTGGCCCGAGCACTGCGCGGGAACCTGCGCCAGTACGGGATGCTGCTCGCACTGGCGCTGATCGTGCTGCTGTTCCAGTTCTGGACGGACGGCATCCTGCTCCAGCCGCTCAACATCACCAACCTGATCCAGCAGAACGGCTACATCCTCATCCTGGCCATCGGCATGATGATCGTCATCATCGCCGGGCACATCGATCTGTCGGTCGGGTCACTCGCCGCTTTCGTCGGTGCGGCCGCGGCCGTGATGATGGTCGAGCACGGGACGCCCTGGCCCGTGACGCTGGTCGCCGCGCTGCTGATCGGGGCGCTCGCCGGAGCCTGGCAGGGGTTCTGGATCGCCTATCTCGGGATCCCCTCGTTCATCGTCACGCTGGCCGGCATGCTGCTGTTCCGCGGCGGGACCCAGATCCTCCTGCAGGGCCAGTCGGTGGCGCCGTTCCCCAAGGGCTTCCAGAACATCAGCAGCGGTTTCCTCCCCGCGGTCGGCCCCCACACCGATTACCACAACCTCACCCTGCTGCTGGGCCTCGCGGTGCTGGCCGTCGCGATCCTGCAGGAGGTGCGCGGACGGCGGCGGGCCGCCTCGTACGGGCTGGAGCCGCTCCCGGCCGGGCTGTTCCTGATGAAGCTCGGCGCGATCACCGCGGCGGTGGTGACCTTCACGCTCCTGCTGGCCAGTTACCACGGCGTGCCGATCGTCCTGCTGGTCCTCGGTGTCCTGCTGGTCGCCTTCGGATACGTGATGCGCAACTCGATCCTCGGCCGGCACACCTACGCCATCGGCGGCAATGAGGCGGCGGCGCGGCTGTCGGGGGTGAAGAGCAAGCGGGTCGTCTTCCTGGCCTTCGTGAACATGGGCGTCCTCGCGGCCCTGGCCGGGCTGGTGTTCGCCGCGCGGCTCAACGCCGGTACGCCGCAGGCCGGCATCAACTTCGAGCTGGAGGCGATCGCCGCCGCCTTCATCGGCGGTGCCTCCGCGAGCGGCGGTGTGGGTACCGTCCTCGGTGCGCTCACCGGCGGTCTGGTGCTCGGCGTGCTGAACAACGGCATGTCGCTGGTCGGCGTGGGTACCGACTACCAGCAGGTGATCAAGGGCCTGGTACTGCTCGCGGCCGTCGGCTTCGACGTCTACAACAAGCGCAGGGCCGGGGCCTGACGCTACGGCAGTAGCCGCGCGGGCTTCACGGTCCGGGGGTCGTGGTGGTCTGTTCGTCGGTCAGGCGGGCCCTCCAGTCACTGACGTATGCATCGGGCAGGGACGCCAGCCGGGCGATCTCCGCGTCCCCGCGTCCGTCGGACCAGGCCAGGATCCGCGTCACCGTGCGGTTACGTGCGGCGCGGAAGTCCTTGAGCATGCTTTCAAGGCGTTCGACTTCCTCGGCCTCGTGGACGAGTTGCCGGTCGACGGCGGAGCGTTCCTCGCCGCGCAGCCGTCGGAGATAGGCGGTCAGGCCCGTCAGGACCAGCCCGTGTTCGTGCGCGGCGTTCTGGAACCTTTCGCCCAGGGACGCCAGCACGCAGTCGGGGACGTCGGCGAGGGTGGCGCCGGGGGGCTTGGCCGCCTCCCAGGTGTCCCGCCCGGCCTCCGTCGTCTCCAGCCAGACGCGGGCGTCCGTCGGAGTACGGTCGCCACAGGCCCGTGCCCGGTAGGCGTACAGGGCGGCGCGGTGGCCGTAGAAGGTGAAGCCGTCCTCGATCTGCCGGTCGGCGGCGCGGCAGATCCGCCCCGGTACACCGCCGTAGCCGTTCTGGGGGCTGTAGTCGGCGTAGGCGTCGAGTTCCGCGTCCGTGGCCAGGCCCCAGGAAGGGTCGCACAGCTCGGGGTTGGCGGCCAGGAAGGCGCCGACCTCGACGCGCCAGGCCGGGACCGGTGTCGTGCGCGGTGCGGGCCGGCGGAGTTCCCCGGAAGGGTCGAAGGTGGGGGTCGCGGCGTGCTCGATGTCGTCCCATGCGGTCGCCGCCTCGGCCGACCACTCCATTTCGCCTTCGGGCCCGATCCGGTGGATCGAGTCCACGAGCCGCTGCACGGCGGGCAGTACGCGCAGCGCGAGCGCGTGCAGTTCTTCGGCGCTGAAGAAGCGCCACGTGCAGCCGCGCTGTTCGTCGTGGGTCAGGTGGCCGAGCAGCTGCACCATGATTCCGGGGGCGGGGACGGCCCCGTCCCCGAGTGCCCTGCGGGGGACGCCGGGGAGTCGGCTGCCGAGGGATTCTCCCGGAGCCCGCCAGTCGGTGTCGCCGAACCAGACGGCGCCGTCGCGTGCGTCCACTGCCAGCCACTGCTGGTAGCCCACTCCCGGGCCATAACGCTGGTCCTGCTGCTCGGCGTGCTCGTCGTGCCAGACGTACTCGGCCGGAGGCGGGTCCAGCTCTGCGGCCATGAAGCCGTCCTCGGGGCGGTAGCCGTTGAGGACGCGGGCCGTTCCCGGCGCGCTGTCGGCTGCGGTCATGAGGGGTTTCCTCTCGGTGGAACGTCAACCGCGGCAAACGTAGTGCGCCCGCCAGACAATAGTTTAACTTTCAGCCACCGTGTCCGGTAGTCGGACACGGTGGGAAGTCCGGTGTGCCGGTGAGGTCTACGCGCGTGCGACGGCCGTCAAGTTGGCCGCTTTTCACGTGTACTCCCCGATCCGTTCACCTCGCGGCCTCGGGGCGCCGTACGCCTCAGGAGACCGCGGCGAGCGCCTGCGCGGCGAGCATCTGTTCCAGGTCCAGCACGGCGCGCGGGGCGTGCCGGGTGTCGATGCGGACGGCGTAGATGAAGCGCGTCAGCTGCGGCTCGGCCAAAGGACGGGCCACGACCTGGGTGTTGGTGCGGGGCAGCGCGAGGCGCGGCATCACGGCCACGCACAGGCCTGCGGCCACGAAGCCGAGGACGGTGTTGAAGTCGTCCCCCTCGTATTGCACGCGGGCCTGGAAGCCGGGCGTGTTGGCCATCTGGGAGAGCAGTTCCAGGCGCAGTGCGGCCTCCGGAGCCGCGATCCAGGTCTCGGACGCGAGGCTGGCCAGGTCGATGACCTCCCGGTCGGCCAGGCGGTGGTGTGCCGGGACCACGGCCACCACCGGATCCCGTGCGACGAGCGTGCGGCGCAGCGTCCTGGGCGGCGGGACGGGGATGAAGTCGTAGTCGTAGCTGAGGGCCAGGTCCATGTCCCCCCGCTTGAGCCGGTTGTAGCCGGCCTCCGGCTCCAGCTGGCAGAGGCTGACCTGCACGTGGGGGTAGGCCGCGTGGAGTCGGGCCAGTGCTTGCGGAACGATGCCGGTGGCGGCCGAGGCGAAGGCGCCGAGCCGGATCCGTCCGGCCGTACCGGCGCGTATGGCGCCGAGTTCGACGGACGCCGCCGCCAACGTACTGCGGACGCCCTGCTCCGCGTCGAGGAGGACTTCGCCGGCCGGTGTGGCACGCACGGGGCGGCGCTCGAGCACCCTGAGGCCGGCGCGGCGTTCGAGTTCGGCGATCTGCTGGGAGACGGCGGGCGCGCTGTAGCCGAGTTCGCGTGCGGCGGCGCTGAAGGAGCCGTGCCGCACGACGGCTTCGAGGGTGGCGAGCAGGCGGGGGTCGAGTGCGTGCACGGAGTTAAGGCTCACTTATCTGTCGCGAAGATGTGTTTTCTTGTGATTGCGGGTGAACGCCAGCAGGATTCTTGCTCGCGGCAGGAAAAACGCAAGCCTGCGCTCCTGGGCCGCGAACACCCCTCCCCCGCCGTCACGGTGGCCTCTGCCCGTAACGCCTCGCCTCCCGCCCCAGCCTGCCGTGGCGGGGGCGGACGGTTCGGCTCCGGCCCTCGACGGTCACCCCTCATGCCCCGAAAGGAAGTGGTATGCCCCAGCCACCACTCATCGGACTCACCACCTACCTCACCACCGCACAGTGGGGCGAGTGGGACCTGCCCGCCGCAGTTTTGCCCGCGGCCTACGCGGACTGCGTCCGGGCGGCCGGCGGACGCGCCGTGCTGCTGCCGCCGGACCTGCCGGAGGCCGCGGCCGACGTGGTCGAGCGGCTGGACGCGATCCTCCTGGCGGGGGGCGAGGATCTGGATCCCGCCCTGTACGGAGCCGTGCCCCATCCGCGTACCGGGCCGCCGGTGCACGAGCGCGACAGGTGGGAGCGGGCCGTGCTGGCCGCCGGCCTCGCCCGCGACATACCCGTGCTCGGGGTGTGCCGGGGGATGCAGCTGATGAACGTACACGAGGGCGGCACCCTCATCCAGCACCTGCCCGACACCGTGGGCCACGACGGCCACAACCCCTACCGGGGCCACTTCTGCGCCCACGCCGTGACCACCGTGCCCGGGACACGGATCGGCGCCCTCCTGCCGGGGACGCGCCAGGTCGCCACACACCATCATCAGGCGGTCGACCGCCTCGGCGCGGGGTTGATCGTCGCCGCCCGTGCGGCGGACGGCACCGTCGAGGCGATCGAGAGCACCCGGCACCGCTTCGCCGTGGGCGTCCAGTGGCACCCGGAGATGGGCGCCGACGCACTGGTCATGCAGGCCCTGGTGGCTGCCGCGGGCTCCGCCGAAGGTACCGGTCCCGCCCGGACGGCCGGACGGAATGCGCGCACGGAGCGAAGCGCGCCGGGCCGGACTTTCCCGACACGGGTGTCTTGACACCCCGGTGCGCACCGCGCAAGATCGCAGCGTGAACCTGTCAGACAGCCAGACAGCTGGCCCCCTTCCCCGGCGCGTCAGCGCGATGGAAGCGGTCTTCGGCCACCTGCGCAGCGCCATCGAGCGCGGTGAGTACGCGGTGGGCGACAAACTCCCCTCCGAAGCCGAGTTGTGCCGGACCCTCGAAGTCAGCCGGCCCGTACTGCGGGAGGCACTCCGGGCCCTGCAGGCCATGGGGTTGACCGTCTCCAAGAGCGGCAAGGGCACCTTCGTCCTGGCCAACACCGTCGAGGACCCCACCTTCGGCGACTACGCCGCCAGCGACCTGCTGGAAGTGCGCCGCCACGTGGAGATCCCGGTCGCCGGGTACGCGGCCCTGCGCCGCACTCCGGAGGACCTGGACCATCTGGCGCACCTGCTCGACCGCATGGAGCAGGAGACCGACACCACCGCGTGGGTGGCGATGGACACCGTCTTCCACCTGGCGGTGGCGGAGGCCTCCCGCAACCCCGTCTTCCGCCGCGTCATCGAGGAGATCCGCGACGCACTGGCACGTCAGTCGACCTTCCTCAACGAACTCGGCAACCGGCGCGAGCAGTCCAACTGCGAGCACCGGGCGATCCTCGAGGCGCTGGTCGACGGCTGCGAGCACGACGCGGTGGAGGCCATGTCCCACCACCTGCTGAGGGTCGAGACGACCCTCACCGACATCGTGCGCCCCCAGCGCACGACCACTTCCACGGAAGGCAGACCCGAGGCGTGAGCGAGCAGTTCCTCAAAGACGAGAAGCGCCCCACGACCCGTCACGTCGACGCCGGGGACACCGGCTACAGCAAGTCCTTGAAACCCCGGCACGTCAACATGATCGCCATCGGAGGCGCGATCGGGACCGGACTGTTCCTCGGCGCGGGCGGACGCCTCGCCGAGGCCGGGCCCTCACTGTTCGTCGCCTACGCCGTCTGCGGCGTCTTCGCGTTCCTCGTCGTGCGCGCGCTCGGCGAGCTCGTCCTGTACCGGCCGTCCTCCGGCGCCTTCGTCTCGTACGCCCGGGAGTTCCTCGGAGAGAAGGGGGCGTACACCGCCGGCTGGATGTACTTCCTCAACTGGGCGACCACCGGCATCGCCGACATCACCGCCGTCGCCACCTACACCCACTACTGGCACCTGTTCTCCGACATCCCGCAGTGGGTGATCGCGCTCATAGCCCTGGCCGTGGTCCTCACCGTCAACCTCATCTCCGTACGGATCTTCGGCGAACTGGAGTTCTGGTTCGCCATCATCAAGGTCGGCGCGCTGGTCGTCTTCATGGCCATCGGGATCTTCCTGCTGGCCACGCGGCACCCCGTCGACGGAACCGTCCCCGGCCCTGCCCTGATCACCGGCAACGGCGGGATCTTCCCCAACGGCCTGCTGCCGATGCTGCTGATCATCCAGGGCGTCGTCTTCGCCTACGCCTCCGTCGAACTGGTCGGAGTCACGGCCGGTGAGACCGAGAACCCCGAGGAGATCATGCCCAGGGCGATCAACTCGATCATGTGGCGCGTCGGCCTCTTCTACGTCGGCTCGGTCGTCCTGCTGTCGATGCTGATGCCGTGGAACAGCTACAGCGCCGGCCAGAGCCCGTTCGTGACCGTGCTCTCCCACATCGGCGTCCCGGCGGCCGGCGACGTGATGAACCTGGTCGTCCTCACCGCAGCGATGTCCTCGCTCAACTCCGGCCTCTACTCCACCGGCCGCATCCTGCGCTCCATGGCCGTCAACGGCTCCGCCCCGCACTTCACCGCCCGCCTCAGCCGCACCCAGGTGCCCTACGGCGGGATCCTGCTGACCAGCGGCATGTGCGTCCTCGGCGTCGCGCTCAACTTCGTCGTCCCGGCAGACGCGTTCGAGATCGTGCTCAACCTCGCCGCCATCGGCATCCTCGCCACCTGGGGCATGATCATGGTCTGCCACCTCCTCTTCTGGAAGAAGACCCGTGACGGCGCACTGACCCGTCCCTCCTACCGCCTGCCCGGCTCCCCGTGGACCGAACTCGTCACGCTGGCCTTCCTCGCCTCCGTCCTCGTCCTCATGTACGCCGACGGAGGGGCCGCGCGCACCACCGTGCTGTGCGTGCCGCTGATCGGCGCGGCGCTGGTCGCCGGCTGGTACGCGGTCCGCGGCCGCGTGGCGCGCACCGCCGCCGAGCGCGAGGGCTGAGACGGACGCCGGGCCGTACGCGGCAACCCACCACCGAACGAGGCAGTGATGCACAGCAGTCTCCTGGCGGACGCACCCGCGATCCGCGAGCCCCGGTACGCACCGGTCGCCCATGTCACCCGGGGCGGCGTGATCGAGGGAGTCCACTACGGCTCCGTCGTCGTCCTCGACAGCGCCGGCGACGTCCGGCTGGGCATCGGCGACATCGAGGCCGCCTGCTACCCGCGCTCGGCCCTCAAGCCCGTCCAGGCCGTCGCCATGGTGCGCGCCGGCCTGCCGCTCGACGGCGCCCTGCTCGCCCTCGCGATGGGCAGCCACTCCGGCGAGGACCACCACCTCGCCGGCACCCGGCTGATCCTCGAACTGGCCGGGGCCACCGAGGACGACCTGCGCAACGTCCCCGGCCTGCCGTACGGCGCGGCGGTCCGGGACGCCTGGGTACGCGAGGGCCGCGGGCCCTCCCGGCTCGCACACAACTGTTCCGGCAAGCACGCGGCGATGCTGTACCTGTGCAAGCTGGCGGGCTGGCCCCTGGAGACGTACCTCGACCCCGCCCACCCGCTCCAGACGGCGATCGCCGAGGTCGTCGGGGAACTCACCGGCCAGCACATCGCGAACGTCACCGTGGACGGCTGCGGAGCCCCGCTGTTCTCGGTGTCCCTGCACGGCCTCGCCCGAGCCGCGGCCCGCCTCGCCACGGCCGCCCCGGACACCGCCGAGCGCCGGGTGGCGGACGCGCTGCGCCTCCACCCGGAGATGGCCTCCGGAACCGGGCGGGACACGGCCGAGCTGATGCGCGCGGTGCCCGGGCTGCTGGCCAAGGACGGCTTCGAGGGGGTCCAGGTGGCCGCACTGCCCGACGGCAGCGCCGTCGCCGTGAAGATCGCCGACGGGGCGGACCGGGCGCGCATCCCCGTCACGGCAGCCGCCCTCGCCTGGGCGGGAGCCGACCCGCGGCTGCTCGCCGGGTTCGCGGGCGAGCCGACGACCGGCGGCGGCCGGCCCGTCGGCGGCGTACGGCCGGTGCCGCCGCTGAGGGGGGGGGGGGGGGGGGGCCGCCCCCCCCCCCCCCGGCCCCCCCCACCCCCCCCCCCCACCCCCCCCCCCACCACCCCCCCCCCCCCCCCCCCCACCCCCCCCACCAC